>JANQKX010000693.1 GCA_028280915.1 Kiloniellaceae bacterium | reverse complement strand
GAGGAGGACGCCCGACACACGCCCGCCCTTGGCCTCGATGGATTGGATACCGGCGTTTTCTTCAATGATCACGCCCTTTGCCTTGGCCCCCTTGGCGTAGGCCATGCAGAGATCGACCGGATTGACCTGCGCGTCTTCGCCCACCCAGAGGGCGCCGGTCAAATCGTCGGTGTGGAGCAGGGGAAGCCGCTCGGCGACCTGGGATGGCGTGACCATTTCCACCGATAGGCCGAAGCGGCGCCCCATGCCCGCGATACGCTTCAGTTCGCTGAGCCGCTCCTCGTCATCGGCGAGCCAAAATCCGCCCGTTGTCCGAAACCCCGTGGCCTGGCCGGTTTCCGCTTCCAAGCGGGGAAACAGCTCAGTGGCATAAACGGCCAGCTGGGTGAGGTTGAACGAGGCCCGAAGGGGCCCGACGATGCCCGCCGCGTGCCAGGATGTGCCGCTGGTCAATTGGTTCTTTTCGAACAACCTGACGGAAAGCCCGCCGATCTGCCCGAGGTGATAGGCCACCGACAGACCGATGGCGCCACCGCCAATAATCACAACATCAACCTGCTCCGTCATTCTCTTTTGCTCTCCAGCAATGTTTTCAACCGATCGGCCGACGATGGCGAAGGTGCACAGAATGGCGCAGCATATCACGTCCCTTTCCCCGGCACGATCCGGTCCGTCACGGTGGCGCGGACCAGAAACGGCGTCGCGTCTTTCTGCGGCGGATGGAGGATTCGCCTCCCGATACCTTGGACGGCTCCCTTCCGGTCCTCAATCAATAAAGGCTTTGCCGCCCGGTGACGTAATCAGTTTGTTTTGGTTGCCCGCGGCGACTCAAGTTACTATTGCGTTCGGTCTCCTCCATTGCAAATGTGGTCGGGAGGCGGGCGGCAATCCCTATGGTCAATTGCCTTCAAGTCAAAGGACGCATCCATGAGTGGTAGAAAGCGCGATGGGCGTAAGGGCCGGTCCGGGAATCGGTCAAGGGATCGGGCAAGAGACCAGTCCGGGTTGACGGCACCCGGCCGTCCCTTCATTCGCCGCGCCTTGAGGCCCTACGAAATACTGAGCGAGGAAGGCCTGGAGCTGATCGAAGCCAATGCCGAAGATATTCTGCGGGATACGGGCATGGAGTTCGTCGATGATCCTGAGATTCTCGATATCTTCCGCGATGCGGGGGCCGACGTGCAGGGCACGCGGGTTCGTTTCGAGCCGGGGTTCTGCCGCACGACCATTCAGCGCACGGCGCCCAGCACCTTCAAGCAGCATGCCCGCAACCCCGGCAAGACGATCCAAATTGGCGGAGATGCGACGGTCTTGTGTCCGTCCTGGGGCCCGCCGTTCGTTCACGATCTGGACAATGGACGCCGCTACGGGTCCCTCGCGGACTTCGTGCGCCTGGTCAAGCTGCACCATACGATCCCGCACTTGCATCACTCGGGCGGGATCGTGTGCGAGCCCGTCGAACTGACGGTAAACAAGCGCCACCTGGACATGCTCTACACCCATATCCGGTGGTCCGACCGGCCCTTCATGGGGGCGTTTCTGGGGTACGAGCGGGCGACGGACGCCATCGAAATGGCCCGTATCGTGTTTGGCGCCGACTTCGTCGATCGCCATCCGGTTCTTTATTGTGTGGCCAACACCAACGCGCCGCTGGTGATGGACGGCAATATGTCGGGTGCGCTGAAAGCCTATGCGCGGGCAAATCAGCCGGTGGCCTGCACACCCTGGACTCTGGCCGGCGCCATGAGCCCGTGCACGGTCGCGGGCACCCTGGCACAGGTCTTGGCCGAGGCGTTGGCGACTCTTACCTTGGTGCAGCTCATTCGTCCCGGTGCGCCCTGCCTGATGGGCTCCTTCGCCTCGACCATGTCCATGCAGAGCGGCGCTCCCACCTTCGGCACCCCCGAAGCCGGAAAGATGGTGCTTGCCGCCGGCCAGCTTGCGCGACGCCTGGGTGTTCCGCTCCATACGGTGGGATCACTCTCCGCCTCGAAACTGCCCGACGCCCAATCCCAGCAGGAAGCGGTTTGGGGCCTCTTGATGTCCATGTTCGCCGGCGCCAACGTCATCAATCACGCGACGGGGTGGCTCGAAGGCGGGCTGGTGACATCTTACGAAAAGACCGTCATCGACGCGGATATCTGTGGCAAGATTGCCGCGTTTTTCGACGGCATCGACCTGTCTGAGAATTCTCAGGCCCTGGACGCCATTCGAGAGACCGGCCCGGGCGCGCACTTTCTGGATTCAGGACACACCCAGGCGAACTTCCGAACCGCGTTTTTTCGGCCCGAAACGGCCGACAGCAATTCTTTCGAACAGTGGTCGGAAGATGGGCGGCTGGATGCGGCCCAACGGGCCAACGCCATTTGGAAAAAGCGCCTGGCGGAATACGAAGACCCGGGCCTTCGTCCGGAAATCGATGACGCCTTGAAGGACTTCATCGCGCGCCGGAAAGCCGAGATGCCGGATCTCGCTTACATCTGACCCTGCCCGGGCTGTTGTGCCTGTCCCAGCCGGCGGCGGCCTTACTCGGGCCAGAGCGCGGTTTGTGGGTGGAATTGCGACCAGGCGAACCAGAATGCCTGATGGCTGCCAAGATCGGCCCCATCGGCATCCACGGCTCTAATGCCTCCGGCCGCCAATTTCAGGCGCACGTTTTCGAATACGATCTCATCGCCGTTTTTCAACCCGGCAACGGCCTTGCTCCTTTGAAAGGCCACCGGTTTGCCGGAGGCCGTGACGGCACCGATGATATCCTCGTGGACGGGCAGGCGCGGGTCCACGTCCCCGATGGGGAAGATGGGGCCGTCGGCATCGCGCCCGTTGCGGAAATCCGGATCCCGCCCCAGGGCGAGGGATTCGACCAGCACGGTTGTTTCCGGATGCGCTTTTTTCCAGGTGCCCCAGTCGGTGGTGACGACCGTGGCTTGTTTCAGCTGCAGATTTTTCTCCGCCAGCGGCCCGGTCACCGCCTTGCCCAGAAAGGTGTCGAACACCGAAAAGGTATTCACGTCGTACATCACCTTGTTGGACCGAATGAGCAGCCCTGACGTGCGCAGGATGGGCCGATCGATGCCCTCCGGCAGCTGATCGGTGAAATAGGCCTGGGCTGCGCCGCACAGCGTGCAATAGGGTATGCCAAGATCCCGCCCGCCCAAGGTGTCGTTGACCATCTCGCGGACCTCCATGATGCGCCGGGGATAGGCCCGGTATTCGCCGTTTACCTGGATGCCAAAGACGATATCCTCGTCCTTTAACCAAGTGGCCTCTTCGGCGCTGCTCACGTCGGGGTTGTCCGCCGCGGGGATGCAGGGGCAGGGGGCATCCGTGGTGTCGTAGGGGCGGTCGTCGATGAGCACGCCGCCCCAGGTCACGAGCCGCCAGTCGATCTGGCCGTCCACAAATATCTTGTCCCACTCGGGCACGACAGTCGTGTAGATGGTTCGCTTCACCTGCAGATAACCGGGCGGAGCCGGAACATCCCAGGCGATGAGGTGGTTGATGACGATCTCCCAGGGATCACCCTCCGGAGGGTCCAAGGCTAGCAGCTGGTAGGCGGCATCGGCCAGTTTTTGGCTCAAATCCCGCGCGGAGACGAAGCGCAGCAGGTCGCTGATAATCCAAGCGGTCCGCGGATCCTTTGAATCGGCGATTTCCTCCAGAGCCGCCGTCTGATCCGGCCCCCAGGCGTTTTGCACCATGCTTTCGATGAAGGCCACCTGCACCGCGGATTGCACGGCCTGGGACAGAGGGCCCTCCGGTACGGCCGGCGGGGCGCCGAAGCGCTCCATCACGTGGTCCGGCAGGGGGGCGGGCTCCTGGGCGCGCGGGGCATCGATCCAAAAAAAGTTAAACGTTGCCAAAATCGCGATGATGAAAAGGCGCGATTGAGAGCTCATTGTCTCTGCCATGGAAGGGCCTTTCGCCGATTTGCTTCATTTTCACGCTCACAAGCCGCAATGGGGCCTGTTTATGAAATCCGCCGCCCGTCGTTCCGATCAGCTTGGCCGCGACCAAGATCTTGCCGGCGCAGGGTCCCACCTATGTGGCATGAACCCGCGCCGTCGCTATTCACGATGACATCAGCTTTCGGTGAACAGGGGTGGGGCAAGGGACGATGAACGGCGCGGCAGGTCCCTGGAAAAAGTGCTTTACGATTTTTCGCCGGGCCTTTTTTCGCTGGGCCTTTTATAAGCGCATTGCGTCAGCGGAATCCTGCCCCAAGTTATGCCTACGTCTTTTGTTGACTTGGGCGGCCACCATAAGGTCCATCGTGTCCACAAAAGGCGCATGGTTTGATGATCCTACCACGCACCTGGAGGTTGGACGGCACTGATGGGCGGTTTTTTTGATCTGGCGCTGGCCAATCTTGGTTCGCCGCTGATCCTCGCGTTCTTTCTCGGGGTGTTGGCGGCCTTGCTGCGGTCGGATTTGAACATTCCCGAAGCGGCGGCGAAGTTTCTGTCGATCTACCTTCTGTTCGCCATCGGATTCAAGGGCGGCGTGACCGTTGCCGAGAGCGGCATCAACGTCACGCTCGGCGTCAGCCTGCTCGCCGGTATTGTCCTTTCGGCCGCCTTGCCCTTCGTCGCCTTCGCTTTGCTGCGCCTCATGACACGGCTGGACCGGACGAACGCGGCTGCCGTCGCCGGCCACTACGGCTCCATTTCCATCGTTACCTTCGTCGCCGGCACCTCGCTGCTGCAAAGCGTGGGGCTCCAGGCCGAAGGTTTCATGGTCGCCGTCGCTGCGGCGATGGAGGCACCGGCCATTCTATCCGCGCTATGGCTGATGAACGCGGGCTCCGAAAGGGAATCGCGCATGGATGGCATGCTTTGGCGTGAAATCCTGCTGAACGGTTCCATCGTTCTTCTGGTGGGCGCGTTCCTGATCGGCATGATCTCGGGCACGGAGGGGATGGCGGAAATCGAGTCCTTCGTGGTTACGCCGTTCAAGGGCGTGCTTTGCCTGTTCCTCCTCGACATGGGTCTCATCGCCGGCAGAGGGCTGAGGGACCGCCGGGGCATGATCTCGGCCGGACTGTTGCTGTTCGGTGTCCTCATGCCCGTCGTCGGCGCCGTTGCCGGGGTGGTCTGCGGCTTGCTGCTCGGCCTCTCCACCGGCGGCGTTTTCCTCTTCATGGTGCTCTGCGCCTCCGCGTCCTATATCGCCGTTCCGGCTGCCATGCGGGTGGCGGCGCCGGAGGCCGATCCGGGTATCTATCTGACCCTGTCCCTGGGCATAACTTTTCCATTCAACTTGACGCTAGGCCTTCCGCTCTACCTGGGAATAGCCCGAGCGTTTGTCGGAGGCTAAGCATCATGCAAACCCACCCGGCCAAACGAGTGGCCATCATCA
>JANQKX010000645.1 GCA_028280915.1 Kiloniellaceae bacterium | reverse complement strand
ATTACATGAAGGCCGACCCCCTGGGCGCGGCGGGGGATTTCATCACGGCACCGGAAATCAGCCAGATGTTCGGGGAGCTGATCGGCCTGTGGTGCGTGGACTGCTGGCAGAAAATGGGCGCGCCCAACCCGGTTGTCTTGGCGGAGGCCGGTCCCGGCCGGGGGACCCTCATGGCCGATGCCCTGCGGGCGGCCGGGCAGGTGCCCGCCTTTCGCGCCGCCGCCCAGGTGCACTTGATCGAGGTCAGCCCGGCCTTGAAAGCCAAGCAGGCGGCAACCCTGGCGCCCTACCTCCCCGCCGGTCAGGTATCCTGGCACGATACCATCGGCGACCTGCCCGAGGGGCCCCTGCTGCTGATCATGAACGAATTCTTGGATGCCTTGCCCGTGCGTCAGTTCCAACGCAGCGATGGGGGCTGGCGGGAACGGGTGATCGTGGCCAATCCCGATGGTGACGGCTTGTCCTTCGCCTTGGGGCCAAGCGATCCCCTGATCAGTCATTTGATCCCGCCGGAGGCCCGGGACGCCCCGGTCGATTCCATTATCGAAGTGAGCCCGGCGGTGGAAGCCCAAATGATGGAGGTCTGTGAACGGCTGGCCCGTCAAGCGGGCGCCGCCCTGATCATCGACTACGGCCATACCGCGCCCCGCTTCCATAGCAGCCTTCAGGCCGTGCGCCGGCACCGGTATCACCCCTTTTTAGATCGCCCGGGCGAGGCGGACCTGACCGCCCATGTGAATTTTTTCCAGCTTACGAAGCTGGCGGCCCAGGCGGGCATCGGGGTGCAGGGCCCGACCACCCAGGGCCGTTTTCTGCAACAATTGGGCATTGATGTCCGGGCGCAACACCTCTGCGCCAAGGCGACGGGGCCGCAGGCCAAGGAGATCATGTCGGCGAAGGATCGGCTAACCGATCCAGGGCAAATGGGTGAGCCGTTCAAGGTGCTGGCCATCACCAGCGCCGGGCTGGCCGGCGTCGCCGGATTCGATTAAAAAACCCGCCGTCTTTGGCCTTGTCCGCCCGAAGGCCTTGTTGCTAACTTGGCCGCCATGCCGCTGAACCTAAGGGCGTCTGGCGGTCTTTTTTGGGGGAACAACAAAGCCATGCTCACAGCTGACGGCCTTTCCGCTTTGGGTTCCGTGGCCCATGGATTCTTCACCCGGCAGGGCGGGGTCAGCGAAGGCACTTACACCTCCTTGAACTGCGGCTTCGGCTCCCAGGACCAGGCGGAGCGGGTGGCGGAAAATCGCCGGCGGGCCATGGGCCGGCTGGACCTGGCGGGTGAGGATCTGCTGACCGTGCACCAAATTCACTCTCCCGACGTGGCAAGGGTCGAGGCGGCCTGGGCACCGGGCGCGGTGCCCAAGGCCGATGCCATGGTGACGGACAGGCCCGGCGTGGCGCTCGGCATCTTGACCGCCGATTGCGTGCCCGTGCTCTTCGCCGATCCCCATGCCCGGGTGATCGGCGCCGCCCATGCGGGCTGGAAGGGCGCGCTCAACGGGGTGATCGAAGCCACCGTGGCGGCCATGGAAGCCCTGGGCGCCCGGCGCCATGCCATCATCGCGGCATCCGGCCCGGCCATTGCCCAGGCCTCCTACGAAGTGGGGCCGGAATTCCCCGCGCCTTTCCAAGCACAAGACCCTGAAAACGAGCGATTTTTCATTCCCAGCACGCGAGAGGGCCACTTCCGCTTCGACATCAAGGGCTATGTAACGCGCTGTATCACGGCCGCGGGCGTTGCCTCGGCGGAAAGCCTGCCCCAAGATACCTATGCGGAAGGGGATCAGTTCTTCAGCTATCGGCGCAACTGCCATCAAAAGATCGAGGATTACGGGCGGGGCCTCTCCGCCATCGCGTTGAAAGACTAGACGGACAAAACAAACCAAAGGGCACGACAAAAGCCCCGGGGGAAACTATGCAGCTGCATTTTAGCGAAACCGAACTGGCCGAGCGCCGCGCGCGGGCCTGCGCCGAACTGGCCAAACGTGATCTTGCCGGCCTATTGATGTTCCGGCAGGAGTCCATGTACTACCTGACCGGCTACGACACCTTCGGCTATGTGTTTTTCCAGTGCCTCTACCTGAGCCAGGACGGCAAGATGGTGCTGCTCACCCGCTCCGCCGATATGCGCCAAGCCCAGCTGACCTCGTGCATTCCCGACATCCGCATCTGGATGGACGGACCGGATGCCCGTCCGGCCGATGACTTGCGCGACATCCTCAAGGAAATGGGCTGCCAGGGCCAGCGTCTGGGCGTGGAGTACGACGCCTATGGCCTGACGGCGAAAAACGGCAAACATCTGGAAGAGTCCCTCGCCGGCTTTTGCGAGCTGGAGGATGCCTCCGACGTGGTGACTCGCCTCAGGGTCATCAAAAGCCCGGCCGAGCTGGCCTACGCCCGCAAAGCCGGGGAGCTGGCCGATGCCGCCTGGCGGAGCGCTCAAGATCTGGCCGGCCCCGGCGTCTTCGAAGGCAAGGTGCTGGCCGGCATGCACGGCGCCATCTATGAAGGCGGGGGCGACGACCCGGGTAACGAGTTCATCATCGGCTCGGGCCCCGGCGCGCTCTTGTGCCGCTACTATTCCGGCCGCCGCACCATGGATCCGCAAGATCAACTGACCTTGGAATGGGCCGGCGCCTATCGCCACTATCACGCCGCCATGATGCGCACCATGGTCATCGGCGAGGTGCCGCCGCAGCAGCGGGCCATGCATGCCCTGGCCAAGGATGCCCTGCTGGCGGTGGAGGACAATCTGCGCCCCGGCAAGACCTTCGGGGATGCCTTCGATGCCCATGCCCGGGTCTTCGACAAGGCCGGCTATGGCGCCCATCGCCTGAATGCCTGCGGCTATTCCCTGGGCACCACCTTCGCGCCCAACTGGATGGACTGGCCCATGCTCTATCATGGCAACCCGGTTGTCATGGAGCCGGGCATGGTCGTATTTTGCCATATGATCCTGTTCGACAGCGATCATGGCCTGGCCATGACCCTGGGGCGCACCTCGGTGGTGACGGAGAGCGGTCCGGATTGCCTGTCGAAGGCCGAGCTTGATTTGGCGGTGGTCTGACCGGCGCCGTGGGTGACACCGTGCTCAATGATCAAACGATAAGGCGAGATCGACGGCGCCATGCCCCATTTGATTATCTTTTTGATCTTTTGCCTGCTCGGGCTCTTGGCCAGCTGCGTTTTGATCATGTGATCGCCGGGGCGCTCGCCCTTTGCCTGATCGCCGCTTGCGGCCAGCTGCCCCGCCCCTTTCAACATGAAGGCCCGCCCAGCGAGCTGCTGTCCCTTCAGGCGCCGTCCGGCATCTACGTGGAACCCCTGACCGGCGACCAGCCGACAGCAGCGGGGGCAACGGCGTCCCAAGCCATGGCCGATGCCCTGCACTTGCTGGATATTCCCGCGTCCACCCGGACCCGCAACGAGTCCAGCCTCACCCTCCACGGTCATGCCAAGCTCACGGCCCAAAGCGACGCGGATTCCCTGTCGGTGGTTTGGGAGCTGCGCGATGCCAAGGGGTCCATCGTGGGCATCCATCACACTAAGGGTCAGCTCCCCCCGGGGCTGTGGTCGGGCGGCAGCCCCGAGGTCATGACCGAACTGGCCCGGGAAGCGGCACCCAAGATTGCCGCCATGATCCAGGACCCGGTGGATATCGTCGATGTCCCGCAAACCACTAATCCCGTCGACCTGGCCATCCTGCCCCTGATTGGCACCTTCGATGACCCGGACGACTATCTGCGCCAGGCCTTGAGCGAGGAACTGCGCAACGCGGGCTTTCCCGTGGTTCAGGTCGGGACCGACGAAGTCTTGATGATCCAAGGCACGGTCACCCTGGAGCCGGGCCAGGCCGATCAGGAATTGATGACCCTGGTGTGGAGCCTGCGTCAGGCGGAGGACGGCACCGAGTTGGGTAAGATCGAACAGCAAAGTCTGGTGCCCCAGGCCGCCCTGCGGGAGAACTGGGTGCAAACGGCCCGGGACATTTCCAAAGGCGCGGCCATCGGCATCGAGCAGGTGATCGAACAGGTGGACCTTCCCCTATGACCGCTCCCATTGACCCGGCCGCCGCTTCCAATCGCAGCGAGCTGGAAAAGCTGATTGCCCGCTTCACCAGCCAGCGGGCCTGCCTGAACCACGCCGCCAAGCTGATCGCCCAGGTGCCGGGCGTGGTGCTGGAACTGGGCCTGGGCAAGGGCCGGACCTTTGACCATCTGCGCAAAATCTTGCCGGAGCGGGAGATTTTTGCCTTCGATCTGGTGGTGCACGCCCCGGCCCATTGCCAGCCCGCACCCGACCACATGGTGATCGGGGACTTTTTGCACACCCTGCCCCATTTTCATGAGCAGGCCGGCGTCACCGCCGCCCTGGTCCACGCGGATATCGGTTCCTTGGACCGGGCCGCCGACGGGCGCCTGGCCGCCCAGCTGTCCCCCCTGGTCGAGCAGGTGGTGGCCCCGGGGTCGGTCATCATCAGTGACCGGCCCTTAACATCGGCCCGCTGGCAGCCCCTTGAGCTGCCCAAAGGCTGCGAGGACTG
>JANQKX010000561.1 GCA_028280915.1 Kiloniellaceae bacterium | reverse complement strand
GCGGTGAGCCGCAGGCCCGGGTCCAAACCCAGGCCCACGTTTTGCGCGACGGTCAGGTGGGCAAAAAGATTATGCTCTTGGAACAAGGTGGTGACCGGCCGCTCGGCGGGGCCGCGCCCGGCCATGTCCTGACCGTCGATGAAGATTCGGCCCGATTTGGGCTGCTCAAAACCGGCGATGAGGTTCAAAAGGGTGGATTTGCCGGCGCCGCTGGGACCCATGATGGCCAGGCCGCAGCCCGCCGGCAGGTCCAGCTCGAAGGCCATTTCCACGTCGCCGTAGGAAAAGCAAACCGCTTCCAGCCGGATGGCGCCCCTTCCAGAGGGCGTCTGTTTTCGCTGCTCCATAACGCGGCTATAGCTCCGGCCGTTGACGACCGGTGCGATCCCGGCCGGCGAACAGCCTCTCTAACAGGACAAAGAGGCAAAGGCAAAGCACGGCGAGGAAGCCGGCGGTCACCGCCGCCTCGGCCATGCGGTAGCTGCCCATGAGCTGATAGATCAGCAAGGGCAGGGTGGTGAAATCCTGAGTGCCGAAGAGGGCGATCACGCTTAGATCGCCCAAGGAAAGGGTCGCCCCGATGGCCAGAGCCAGGCCGCAGGGCCGCCGCAACACCGGCCAGTCGATCAGGCGCCAGCGCTGCCAGCCCGTGATGCCCAGGGATTGGCAGAGGCGCTCGCTCTGCTCCCCGTGGCGCAGCACCGTGCCGCCCAGAATGCGCAGGACGAAGGGCAGCGCCATGAGGGCGTTAACCAGGATCACCAGATAAAAACCGATGGCAAAAACGTCCGTGAAACCCCGCAGCAGCACGAACAACCCCGTGGCCATGACAAAGGGCGGCACCACCAGGATCAAGGAGCCGGCCACCTCCAGTACCGGCGCCACGCCGGACCAGCCCAGGCGAAACTGCAGGGCCCGGCTGGTGGCCAGAATGCCCCCGCCCAAAAGCAAGGCCAAGCCGCCGGCGCTGAAGGCGATGGTCAGGGACTGGGCCGTCGCCTGCCACAGGCGTGGGTCGGCCAGCACTGTCAGCGCCTTGTCGTTGACTGCCGACACCACCACCGCCAGCAAGGGCACCACCACGATGGTAACCGCCGCGGCGATGGCGATGCCATCCAACAGCCGGCTTGGCCAGGCCTGACTGTCAGGGCGGGGGAAGTATCGTTGTTCGGTCTTTTCCATGGCCACGGCCTTGCCCGCCCGCAAAAGGCAAAGGGCGAAGAGCAGGCAAAGAGCGACCTGCAAGCCGGCGAGAATCACCGCCTTGCCCAGGTCGAATTCCAGGCGCAGGGACTGATAGATGGCCACCTCCAAGGTGGTGGACCGGGGGCCGCCGCCCAGGGTCAGCACCACGGCAAAGGAGGTGAAGCAGAGCATGAAAATGAGGCCGGCCGCGCTGGGAATGGCCTGTCGCATCACCGGCCAATCGATCCAGCGAAAGACCGCCCAAGGCCCCATGCCCAATTGCCGGGCCAGGCGCCAGTTTTCCGGCGGGATGGCCTCCAGGGCCTGCAGCAAAATGCGGCTGGCCAAGGGCATGTTGAAAAACACGTGGGCAATCAGAATGCCGTTCAAGCCATAGAGGTAGTTCCCGCCGGTCAGGCCCACCACCTCCAAGGCCTGGTTGACCCAGCCGTGGCGGCCGTGCACCGCCACCACGCCCAGAATGGCCACGATGGTGGGCATGACCAGGGAGAGGCTGAAGATGCGCAGCAGCCAAGTTCGGCCCCAAAATCTCCGCCGACGGGCCAGAGCACGGGCGACCGGGATGGCGAGGCCGACGCTCAACAGGGTGGAGAGCGCCGCCTGCCAGAGGGTAAAGAGGGTGATGCGCCGAAGGGAGGGATCGGCCAAGGCGGCCGGAAAATCCAAAGCCGGCGCCTGGCTGATCAAGCCGCCCACCGCCCCGGCGATAAGCAGGAGCAAGAGTCCGATGGCCAGGGCCCCCGGCGACAACCAGATCAAACGTTGCCCGAGATGGCTTTCCTGGGCCACGGCCCTTCACCTCACTTGTTGGCGTTCCCCGGCGACGGTGCGACGGCCCCTATTCGGTGACCGCGCCCAGCCATTCGTCGACCCAGGCTTTACGGTTCGCCTGCACTTCTTCCGGCGCGAAATGCAGAGGCTTGTCCGGGCTCACCAAGCCGCCGAACTCCGCCGGCATCTCACCCGCCATAGGGATCACGGGATACATCCAATTGCCCGTGGGAATTGTGCTCTGAAAGCCCGGCGTCAAGATGAAGGCCAGGAATTCTTCGGCCAGTTCGGGATGGGGCGCGTTTTTCAAGCGGGCGGCCACCTCGACCTGCATGTAGTGGCCCTCGGCGAATTCGGCGGCCTGATAGCGGTCCTCCCCGTCGACGATCATGTGATAGGCTGGCGAGGTGGTGTAGCTGAGCACCATGGGCGCTTCGCCCTCCAAAAACAGACCATAAGCCTCGCTCCATCCCTTGGTGGTGGTCACGGTCTTCTCCGCCAGTTTTTTCCAGGCCTCGGGCGCTTCGTCGCCGTACACCGAGCGCACCCACAGCAGGAGGCCCAGCCCCGGCGTGGAGGTCCGCGGGTCTTGCAGCAGGATCTTCAGGTCGGCCGGTGCATCCACCAGCTCCTTCAGGCTTTTCGGCGGTTCGCTCAGGGTCTGCGTATCGTAGATAAAAGCGAAGTACCCAAAATCAAAAGGCACGAAGGTGTCGTCGTCCCAAGCCATGGGCAGCGCGCCCTCCATGGCGGAAAGACTTTCCGGCGACAGGGCATGGGCAGCCAGAAGGCCGGTTTCCTTGGCCTCCTTCATCAGGTTGGTGTCCAGGCCCAGAACCACGTCCGCCTTGCTGCTGTCCCCCTCCAACTGGATACGGCTGAGGATGCCCACCGACGAATCCACGGCGACGAAGTTGACCACGCAGTCGCAGACCGCCTCGAAGTTGGCCTTGATGGCCGGCCCCGGCCCCCAGTCGGCGGCGAAGGCGTCATAGGTATAGACGGTCAGCTCGGGCTTGTCGGCGGCCTTGGCCGGGCCGGAGAGGCCGCCCAGGGCGATGACGGCCGCGGCGGCAACCGCCGCGAGCTGAAGCTTAGGGAAAGTTATCTGGGGTAACTCATTGGAAAAAAGCCACATTGAATTTGCTCCACGTGATCGAAAATCAGGCGGGTGGCATTGAGGCTGGAACGTTTGGGATCAAGCTCAAGTCCCTCCGCCGGTGCTAACCGGATCAGGTTCGACGGGTTGAAAAGGCCGGCTGACCGCACACATTTCTCTCAGCCCAAAAGGGCACCCCGTTGAGGTGGCTTAAACCTAAAGCCTTCGATTAAGACTGACAAGCTGTTTGGAACCTAGTGGTCCCCAATCACCTGCCAGCCGGTTCCGGGCTTTGCCATCGACAGTCGGGCGGTTTCGCCCTATAAACCCGGCGCTTCCCGCGAAGAACCATGAATCGCCCCCGAAGAGACGTGAACCGATCGCCATAAACTATGACCCAATTGACCGATGCCGTGGCCAAGCGGCGCACCTTTGCCATAATTTCCCACCCGGACGCGGGCAAGACGACCCTGACGGAAAAACTGCTCTTGTTCGGCGGTGCCATCCAAATGGCGGGCGCGGTCAAGGCGCGGGGCGAAAACCGGCGGGCCCATTCCGACTGGATGAAGGTGGAACGGGAACGGGGCATCTCGGTCGCCTCCTCGGTGATGACCTTCGACTACGACAGTCATACCTTCAACCTGCTGGACACACCGGGCCACCAAGATTTCAGCGAGGACACCTATCGCACCCTGACGGCGGTGGATTCCGCGGTCATGGTGCTGGATTCGGCCAAGGGCATCGAAAGTCAGACCTTGAAGCTCTTCGAGGTCTCCCGCCTGCGCGACGTGCCCATCATCACCTTCATCAACAAGCTGGACCGGGAGGGGCTCGACCCCTTTGACCTGCTGGACGACATCGAGCAGCGCCTGGCCCTTGAGGTCACCCCGGCCAGTTGGCCCATCGGCATGGGGAAGTCCTTTCTCGGCTGTTACGACCTGATCCGCGACCGGCTGATCCTGGTCAGCCGCAGCAAGGACAAGATCGGCGAGGAAGGCGAGCCCTGCAACGGGCTGGACGATCCCAAGCTGGATGAACTGCTGCCCGCCGACGCGGTCGCCAAGCTGCGCGAGGATGTGGAGATGGTGCGGGGCCTTTGCCCCGCCTTCGATCTGGAGGCTTACCGCGAAGGCAATCAGACGCCGGTCTTTTTCGGCAGCGCGGTGAACAACTTCGGGGTCCGGGAATTGCTGCGGGGACTGGGCGACCTGGCCCCCTCCCCGCGCCCGCAGCCGACCACTCAGCGGGCCATCGAGCCGACGGAAAGCAAGGTCAACGGCTTTGTGTTCAAGATCCAAGCCAACATGGACCCCAACCACCGGGACCGGATTGCCTTCCTACGGGTCTGCTCCGGCCATTTCAAGCGGGGCATGAAGCTGCACCACGTGCGCAGCGGCAAGGCCGTGACCATCCACAATCCGGTGCTGTTCCTGGCCCAGGACCGGGAACTGGCCGAGGAAGCCTGGCCGGGGGATATCATCGGCATCCCCAACCACGGCAACCTGAACATTGGCGATACCCTGACCCAGGGCGAGACGCTGCAGATCACCGGCATCCCCAGCTTCGCACCGGAGTATCTCCAGAACGTCAGGCCCGTGGATCCCATGAAGGCCAAGCATCTGGGCCGGGCCTTGCAACAGCTGGCCGAGGAAGGGGCCGCCCGGGTCTTCAAACCCAACATCGGCTCTGACTGGGTGGTCGGTGTGGTGGGCCCCCTGCAGTTCGACGTCCTGGCCGACCGTATCCGCACCGAATACGCGATCCCCGTGCGTTTCGAGCCCACCACCCTTTACACCGCCCGCTGGGTGGAAGCACCGGATAGCCAGAGCCTGAAAAAGTTCACCGACGCCAACCAGGCCGCCATGGCGGAGGACCATACCGGCGCGCCGGTCTTCATGGCCCGCAACGCCTGGCACCTGAACAAGGCGGAAGAGGACTTCCCCAATCTTTCCTTCCTGAAAACCCGTGAGCAAGCCCACTAGAACCCCGGAGGCCCGCGCATGTCCTATGATGGCGACGGGCGCTTGCCCGTCGAACTCTTGATCAAGGCGCAGATCCGCCGCTGCTCGGTCGAAGGGATCCCGGCGATTGTCGTGCACCGGGGTGAAAAAAACAGCGGCATGATCGTCTTAAAACTAAACCGCTACCCCAACGGCTGCCGTGTCTTGAGCCAGATGCGCGATATGGACGGTGCCTTGGGCTGGCTGCCGGCCCTGAAAGGTGAATGGGTTGGCGAGGCCGAGGCGGACGCCTACATTGAACGGGCCATCCAGCGGGACCCGGACTTGTGGGTGATCGAAATCGAACACCCGGAAGGATGGCACCCCTTTGAGGGGCCGGAACTGTAAAAGACCAAAAGCGAATAAAACCGAGCGACGACATAAGGCAAAACGGACATGAGCACGCGCAGCCTGGGCCTGGATGATGCCCTGCATGATTACCTCCTGCACCATTCCCTGCGGGAACACGAAACCCTGACCGCATTGCGCCAAGCGACCACCAAGGTGCGCTATTCCGTCATGCAGATCTCGCCCGAACAGGGCCAGTTCATGGCTCTGTTGGCGGAAATGCTGGGCGCCCAACGCTATTTGGAAGTGGGCACCTACACCGGCTACAGCGCTCTCGCCGTGGCCCTGGCCCTGCCCCACGACGGCCAGGTGGTGGCCTGTGATATCAGCGAGGAATTCACCTCGGTGGGACGGCCCTTTTGGCGCGATGCGGGGGTGGACCACAAGATCGACCTGCGTCTGGGGCCGGCGGCCCGGACCTTGGACGGTCTGATCGATGAAGGGCACCACGACAGCTTCGATCTGGCCTTTATCGACGCGGACAAGGAAAACTACGAGACCTATTACGAGCAGGCCTTGCGTCTGGTTCGCCCGGGCGGCCTGATCTTGGTGGACAACGTCTTGTGGGGCGGCGATGTGGCTAACCACGCCAACCAGGAAGACAGCACCCTGGCCATTCGTCAGTTCAACAAAAAGGTCAAGGACGACCACCGGGTGACCCTTAGCCTATTGCCCCTCGGCGACGGCCTCACCATCGCCCGGCGGCGCTGATCACCGGGGCTATCAAGCAAAATCTGGACCTCTACTTAAGGACTAGGAATGCGCGCCTAGATCTCCTCCGACAAGGATTTGTTAGCGTTAATTCAAATTTAAGATTGCCTTAATGGGATCTTCAGGCCGACGTGTGAGGCTTGAAACTTGAGCTGAATGACTCGGCTTTAAGAAACAGCCAATGAGGCAAATCTATGTGGAAAACCTTGGCCCTGAGCGCTGCCTTCGCGTTCGTTAGCAGCACCGCCATCGCCGCCCCGCAATGTGATCAACGGGATTCGGTCCTGCAGCTGCTGTCAAAGAAGTATAAGGAAGCGCCTGTCGCCATCGGTGTGACCAACACCGGTGGGCTCGTCGAAGTGCTCAGCACGGGCAGCGGCTCCACCTGGTCCATTATCGTCACCACGCCCAACGGCATGAGCTGCCTGGTCGCCGCCGGAGAAGGCTGGCAGGTGAAAGAGCAAGTGGCCATGGAGCCCGAGGCTTAACGGCCCGCTGTCTTCAGGGGGAATCAAAAGCGGCGTGTTCCACAACGTCGCCGATCCCCAGGTTTAGGCGGCTCGCGGTGCCGCCATTGAGTTCCAGCACCGCCAAGACGGGCTCGTTGGAAGAAATCGTTTGCAGCGATTTGGGAACCGCCCGTTCCACCAGATGCACCACCCGCCCCGATTTGTCGATGAACAACATGTCCAGCGGGATCAGGGTGTTCTTCATCCACATATAACGCATGCGCTGGCTGGGATAGATGAACAGCATCCCTGCGTCGCCCGCCATTTGGCGCCGGAACATGAGTCCTTGGGCATGCTGGGCCGAGGTCAGCGCCAACTCCACCTCGAACTCATGGGCCGTGCCGTCGGCGCTGCGCAGCACCAAGGTATCCTGCTCGAAAGCGACCAGGCCCGATTGGGCCCAGCCCTCGCGAACGAGCGCCAGGAAGGCAAGAAGCAAAATCAGGCCAAGCCGCAATCCGCTTGCCGCCGGAAACATCCCAGATGCCGTCAAATCACTCTCTCCCCTCAAACAGGCCCAACCTCAATCAAACAAGTACGGCAGCCGTCGCCGCCTTGATCTCGTCGCGGACCGGCCCCCGGCGCGGTTCGTCGGCCAAGGTGGTGAACCAATGGTCCGGCGGATGACGCCCGCGGCTGTGACGCCAAGTCAATTCCCTTAGAATGTCCTCGGCTGCTGGCGGCAGATCAAGCGGCACCTCACGGCCCGACAACTGCCCCCAGATGCCGGTCCAGCAGCGGGCTACGGCCCAGGGATTATATCCGCCGCCGCCCAGAACCAAAAGCCGGCACTCCACGTCCATGACCGCGCGGACCATGTCCCAGAT
>JANQKX010000560.1 GCA_028280915.1 Kiloniellaceae bacterium | reverse complement strand
CATCCGCCGCCGGCGCCGCGCTGGGCGCAAGGGTGGTTTCCCCGCCTGGACGGAGCGGTGCTCTATGCCTTGTTGCGGGAAAAGACGCCGGCTCGGGTCGTGGAGGTGGGCTCGGGCCACTCCACCCGTTTTGCCCATCAGGCGATTTCCGATGGGGGTCTGGACTGCCGGGTGACGGCCATCGATCCGGCGCCGCGGGCCGACATTGCCGCCCTGCCCATCGATCTCAGGCGGGACACCCTGCAAAGCGTGGGCATCGCCCCTTTCGAGGGTCTGGGGCCGGGGGATTTTGTGCTGGTGGATTCCAGCCACATTCTCATGCCCGGCAGCGACGTGGACTTTTTGCTGGGTCGGGTTTTTCCCCTTCTGCCGGCCGGTGTTTACCTTCAGGTCCATGATATCTTCCTGCCCGACGATTATCCCAAGGATTGGGCCTGGCGGGCCTATAACGAGCAGCAGGGGGTGCTGCCCATGGTGCTGGGCGGGGACTGGGAGGTCGTTTTTGCCAGCCACTATGTGGCGAGCCGCATGGGTGAGGCCCTGTTGGCGGGCGTGGCCGGAGAGCTGCTCTTGCCGCAAGGGGCCATGGAGACCGCCTTATGGCTGCGCAAGCGGTAACGGCCCCTTCACATCATTCTGAAGGGTACGGTCGGTCTTCGGGTATATATATGGCGCAGAGAGAATAATTGGGCGGAAATACCACGCGACATGTTTGATTGGCTCCGATCCAGCGACGAACCGGCCTTGCCGGACCGGGTGCGCAGCGCCATTCGGGAGCAGGAAGACGCCACCGAGCGGCTGATTTCCTGGGTGCAGCTCGGGGTGGTCATGACTTTTGGCGTGCTCTACATCGCCAGCCCCAAACAGGAAATTACCTTCGACATTATCCCCTGGGCCTTGGCCATCTATTTGGCCCTGACCGTGGTGCGCCTCATCTGGTCCCACCGGGCCCACCTGCCCGACTGGTCCCTGGCCCTTTCCATCGTGTTCGACGTGGCCTTGCTGATGGCGCTGATTTGGAGCTTTCACCTGCGTTACGATCAGCCGGCGTCGTTTTATTTGAAGGCGCCCACGGTCCTCTACGTTTTCATATTCATCGCGCTGAGGGCGCTGCGTTTCGAAGCCCGCTTTGTCATCCTGACCGGGGTCATCGCCTCGGCCGGCTGGGTCGTGCTCATGCTCTATGTGCTCTTTATCGACCCCAACGACAACATGATGACCCGGGATTATGTGGCCTACATGACCTCCAATACCATCCTGCTCGGGGCGGAGTTCGACAAGATCCTCTCCATCTTGATGGTCACGGGCATCATCGCCGTGGCGATCTACCGGGCCCGGCGGCTGCTGGTGCGGGCGGTGTCCGAGCAGGCGGCGGCGCAGGAGCTGTCGCGTTTTTTCGCGCCCGAGGTGGCGGCCAAGATCAAGGGTTCGCAAGACCAAATCCGCGCCGGCTCCGGCGAGGTGCGGGAGGCGGCGATCTTGAACCTGGACATGCGCGGCTTTACCCGCATGGCAACGGAAATGGCCCCTGATGCGGCCATGAGCCTTCTGGCCGAGTATCAAAAGCGCATGGTGCCGGCCATCCGCAAACACGGCGGCAGCATCGATAAGTTCCTTGGCGACGGCATCATGGCGACCTTTGGTGCTTCCCGGCCCAGCGATAGCTATGCCGCTGACGCTCTGGCCGCTCTTGAGGCCGCCATCGAGGCGGCCACGGCGTGGCAGGCGGAAAAACGGGTGGCCGGGCAGGCCTGCCCGGACGTGAACGGGGCGGTGGCCACGGGTCCGGTCATCTTCGGCGCCGTGGGCGACGACGACCGCCTGGAATACACGGTGATCGGCGATGCGGTGAACCTCTCGGCCAAGCTGGAAAAGCACAACAAAAGCCTGGCCGTGCAGGCTTTGTGCGACGCGCGCACCTACGATTTGGCCCGGGAGCAGGGCTTCGAGCCCCAGACAGAGCCGCGGGTATTTAAGGATCTGGACGTTCCCGGCGTCGCCAAACCCATCACCCTGGTGGCCCTGGCATAGGTCGGGGCAAAGCGCAGCCAAATAAGCTTGCCGCGTGGTTAATTTTAGCCATGCCAAAAATGAGGATCAGACGCGGCGGAATCGCAATTGTCGCCGGCGGTCCCAGGAGTCATATGAGATTTACTGAACTGAAGGACCGATTGGCGGTCGAGCTTTTATACTGCTTGGAGAAAAGCGATGGCTACTTTTAACTCAGTGGGACTTTCTTTCCTCGGTGCCGTTGGGATCTTGAGCCTGGTCTTGGCCGCCGTTTAGTTTAATTTCCCTCTTTCACTAAATCCGCGCGTTCCGCCGGCCCCTTATACCAAGTCTCGGGGGTAATGACCCATAGGGACGGCTTTT
>JANQKX010000006.1 GCA_028280915.1 Kiloniellaceae bacterium | reverse complement strand
CGCCGTCCGCGCGCTGAGCGCCAAAAACTAGGCTTCCGCTTCTTTGTCGGCCCGCCGGCCCCTTGCCCGGCCGGGCTTAAGCCCAGATTTTTCTGGGCTTTTGGCCAAAAGGTGACTAACGTTCTGGCTAAAGTAGCCAAAACAGAGGCACGGGCGAAGCAGGGAAGGGACAACTATATGGCGCAGGCGGAGTCCGCGAATGCTGTTGGGCGGCCGGCGTTGGTCGTCGAGGACATCCATAAATCGTTCGGTAACATGGAGGTTCTCAAGGGCATTTCCCTGGAGGCCAGGGAACACGACGTGATCTCCATTTTGGGCTCGAGCGGCTCGGGCAAGAGCACCTTCCTGCGCTGCATAAATCTTTTGGAGACGCCCAATTCGGGTAATGTCTACGTGCATGGCGAACTCATTCGCATGCGCGACAAGGGTCCGGCGGGTCTTGTGCCCGAGGACAGCGCCCAGGTCCAGCGCATCCGCTCCAAGCTGGCCATGGTCTTCCAGCAGTTTAATCTGTGGTCCCACATGACGGTCATGCAGAACGTGATCGAGGCGCCCATCCATGTGCTGAACGTGCCCAAGGCCGAGGCCATGGAGCGCGGCGAGGCGGTGTTGCAGCGGGTCGGCATGTTCGAGCGCAAGGACTACTATCCGGCCCACTTGTCCGGCGGCCAGCAGCAGCGCGCGGCCATTGCGCGGGCCCTTGCCATGGAACCGGACGTCATGCTGTTCGACGAGCCCACCTCGGCCTTGGACCCGGAACTGGTCGGCGAGGTGCTCAGGGTGATGCGCGGCTTGGCCGAAGAAGGTCGGACCATGCTGGTGGTGACCCACGAAATGGGGTTTGCGCGGGAAGTTTCCAATCACGTAATGTTTCTGCACCAAGGGCGGGTCGAGGAAAGCGGCGATCCCCAGAAGGTTTTCGACGCGCCCACCAGCGAGCGGTTCAAGCAGTTTTTGGCCGGGACACTTAAATAAGGGTTCCAATACAAAACAAGATCAGGGGGCAGAAGGTTTCTTAGGGGGACAATAGGGTAAAAATTCCCAATTTCAATTGGCAAAACTAAGGGAGAGTTACTGTGAAAAAGTTTTATGCAGCAATGGTCGGCTTCGGGCTTGCGGCGGCGATGGCGGTCGCACAGCCGGTCAAAGCGGAAGACGTGCTTCGCATTGGCGTCGAGGGGGCCTACCCGCCGTTTTCCTGGAAAGAGGCGGACGGCACCTTGAAAGGCTTCGATATCGAAATCGCCGAGGCGCTCTGTGACAAGATGGGCCGCCAATGCGAGCTGATCGAACAGGATTGGGACGGCATTATTCCGGCCCTTCTGGCCAAGAAGTACGATGCCATCATCGCTTCCATGTCGATCACGCCGGAACGCAAGAAGCGGGTCGATTTCTCCAACAAGTATTACAACACCCCGGCCAAGTTCGTGGCCCACAAGGATGCCGACTACGAACCCACGCCCGAGGGCATGGCGGGTAAGACGGTTGGTGTGCAGCGCGGAACCATTCACCAGTGCTACATGGAAAAGGTATTCCCTGACACCGACCTGCAGTTCTATGCCACTCAAGAGGAAATCTTCCTGGATCTGGCGGCCGGCCGGATTGATGCTCAGATCTCCGATTCAATCCAGGCTCTGGAAGGCTTCCTGGAAACGGATGATGGTGTGGACTACGCCTTTTTGGGCGGCGACCAATTCGATCTGGAATGCCACGGCGAAGGCGCCGGCATTGCCGTGCGTAAAGGCGAGGAAGAGCTGATTGCCGCCCTAAACACGGCCATTCAGGCAATCCGCGAGGATGGCACCTATAAGGCCATCAACGACAAGTACTTCGACTTTGATATCTACGGGGTCGAAAGCGGTAGCTGATCCAACCGAGCGGAGGGGCCGTCCGGCCCCTCCCGCCCCACCACCCGGCTCAACCGAGCCCGTCGCGCATTGGAAGCTTAATGGACGACGTCGTCGCTTATCTTCCCTCGATTTTAGGCGGAACCTGGATCACCATCCTGGTTGCCTTGTGTTCGGTTGTGTTGGCCGTTTTGCTGGGCCTTTTGGGCGCTTGGGGGAAACTGTCCGGCTCCAAGGTCGCCAACAAGGTCGCCGGGGCCTATACCACGGTGGTGCGCGGGATTCCCGATCTGGTGCTCATGCTGTTGCTGTTTTACGGCGGGCAGCAGCTCTTGAACGATCTCGGGGAAGCCACGGGCTGGTGGACCTATTTGGAAATCAACCAGTTCACCGCCGGCGTTTTCACCATTGGGTTTATTTTCGGCGCCTATATGACCGAGACCTTCCGCGGCGCCTACATGGCCATTCCCCGCGGACAGGTGGAAGCCGCGGTGGCCTCCGGCATGTCGCCGAAACTGGTCTTCACCCGCGTGGTTTGGCCCCAGTTGGTACGCTACGCCCTGCCCTCTTTCGGGAACAACTGGCTGGTGCTGCTCAAGACCACCGCGCTGGTCTCCGTGCTGGGCCTGCATGAATTGGTGTGGGAGGCCTCTGTCGCGGGCCGCTCCACCCGCCAGCTCTTCACCTTCTACTTCGTTGCCTTGATGATCTATCTCGTATTGACCGCGATTTCCGACGTAGGCCTGCGCTGGCTTGATCGCAAATACAGCGCCGGCGTCAGGCGGGCCTGACCATGGCGGAGACAGAACGCAGCCCCGGCCTGTTGGAGGTCATTGAGCAATTCAGCGAGGAAGCCTCGCCCATCGACTTCATCCTGATCCTGGAACATTGGCCGCTGTTCCTTGAGGGCATTTGGCACACGGTGGTCTTGGTGGTCCTGGCCTTGATCATCGGCGGTATCCTCTCCATTCCGCTGGCCGTGATCCGTGCCAATCGAACGCCGGTGCTGAACCAGATCGTCTTCGGTTATGTTTATGTGTTTCGCGGCACCCCGCTTCTGGTGCAGCTCTATTTGATTTATCACGGCCTCGGCCAGTTCGACTTTATCCGGGAATCCTTCCTCTGGCCCGTGCTGCGGGATGCCTGGTGGTGCACCATCATCGCCTTTGTCCTGAACACGGCGGCCTACACCACCGAGATTTTCCGCGGCGCCATCGAGGCGGTGCCCTATGGCGAGGTGGAGGCGGCCAAGTCCTGCGGCATGAGCCCCTTGACCACCAACCGCCGGGTGGTCCTGCCCAACGCCCTGCGCCGGGCCCTGCCGGCCTATTCCAACGAGGTGATCTTCATGCTGCACGGCAGCGTGGTGGCGAGCACGGTGACCATCGTGGACATCCTGGGCGCTGGGCGTATCTTGAACAGCAAGTACTACCTGGCCTACGAGGGCTTTATCGCCGCGGCCATCTTGTACATGATCCTGGTGTACTTCATCACCCGCGGCTTTAGGGTTTGGGAGAAGCATTGGCACGCCCATCTGCGGCCGCGCGAAGCTTAGGTCGCTCTAAGTCCAAGGCCAAGCAAACCGCGCGACTTCCCGTACCGGCTTTAGACCTTGGGAAGAATCGGGTATCAAGGGGCTGATGTCATTTATGCCCCTTTCCGATTCCCCTTGTGGAGCCCCGCCATGATCCCTGAAACCAAGCGGCCGACCGTTGGCGATCGCGCCCCGGACTTTTTGTTGCCGAACACGGCCGGTCAGCTGGGCCGGTTCTATGATCGCTTTGCCGGCAACCGGGCCCTGCTGCACGTCCAACCGGGCCCGGCCCAGTCTGCGGCCGAACAAAGCTTTCTAGAGGATCTGGCCGCCCGCGCCGGGGACCTGGCGGACCTGAAAGTCACCCCCATCATCGTGACCCGCCGCGCCAGCGAGGAGAACGCGGCCTTGGCGACGGCCTTATCCTTTGAAGGCACCATCTTTTCCGACCCCGCCGGGGCCATCACCGAAGGCTACGCCGTGGCGGCAAAAGGCCAAGCCCAGGCCCCCGCCGTCACCTTCGCGATCGATGCCAATCAGCGCTTGCTCGGGGTCTTTGATCATGGGGCCGGCCCGGTCGCGCTCGACGATTGCCTGGCCCCGATCCGAGACGACGTGATCGCGCCAACCCGGCTGGTACAGGCTCAGGCGCCGATCCTGCTCATTCCCCGGGTCATCGACCCGGACCTGTGCCGCCGGCTCATCGACGATTGGCAGGCCGATCACCGGGAAGGGGAAGTGCGCCTGCGCGGCTCGACGAGCGGGCAGACCCGGGTGGTCAGCTACGGTTCGAAAAAACGCCTGGACCATCGCCCTAGCGAGGCCACGAACCAGGCCCTGAGCCAAATGGTCATCCGTCGCATCGCGCCCGAGGTCCATAAGGCGTTTTACTTTTCCACCAACATCATCGAGCATTTTTGCATCGGCGCCTATGACGCGGGCCGGGGTGATTATTTCAAGCCCCACCGGGACAACACCACGCCAGAAACCGAGCCCCGGCGCTATGCGGTGACCCTTAATTTGAACGATGACTACGAGGGCGGCGACTTGAGCTTTCCCGAATACGGCAGCCAGCTCTATCGCGCGCCGGTGGGCGGGGCGGTGGTGTTCTCCTGCTCCCTCATGCACGAGGCGACACCGGTGACCTCTGGCCGGCGCTATGTGGCGCTCACTTTCATGATCGACCCGGCCGCGGCGCGCCGGCGGGCGGAACGGGAACGGCAAGCCGCGCGTCCGGGAGCCGGGGCATGAAGTTCGTCATTGCCATGATGCAGCACGAGACCAACACCTTTTCGCCCCTGGCCACGCCGTGGGAGGCCTTCGCCGGCGCTACCGGCA
>JANQKX010000501.1 GCA_028280915.1 Kiloniellaceae bacterium | reverse complement strand
AACAATCCGGTTTTGATCGGCGAGCCCGGCGTGGGCAAGACCGCCATCGTGGAAGGCCTGGCCCAGCGCATCGTGAACGGCGACGTGCCGGAAAGCCTGACCAACAAGCAGCTCATGGCCCTGGACCTGGGGGCGATGATCGCCGGTGCCAAGTTCCGCGGCGAATTCGAGGAGCGCCTGAAGGCGGTTCTGGAGGAAATCGCCGATGCGGGTGGCGAGATCATCGTTTTCATTGACGAGCTGCACACCTTGGTCGGCGCCGGCAAGGCCGATGGGGCCATGGATGCCTCCAACATGTTGAAGCCGGCCTTGGCCCGGGGCGAGCTGCACTGCGTGGGCGCCACGACCTTGGACGAGTACCGCCAGCACATCGAAAAGGACGCGGCTCTGGCCCGGCGGTTCCAGCCCGTGTTGGTGACCGAGCCCAACGTGGCCGATACCATTTCGATCCTGCGCGGGATCAAGGAAAAGTACGAACTTCACCACGGGGTGCGCATCACCGACGGGGCGATCGTTGCCGCGGCTACCCTGTCCAACCGCTATATCACCGACCGCTTCCTGCCCGATAAGGCCATCGACCTGGTGGACGAAGCGGCCAGCCGCTTGCGCATGGAGGTGGATTCCAAGCCGGAGGAGATCGACGAGCTGGATCGGCGCTTGATCCAACTGCGCATCGAGGAAGCCGCGCTGAAAAAGGAGACCGATCAGGCCTCCAAGGATCGCCTGGCCGATTTGACCCGGGAGATCGCCGAGCTGGACGAATCCGTCTCCATTTTGACCCAGCAATGGCAGGCGGAAAAGGACCAGCTGGCCGATGCGCAAAAGCTGAAGGAAGACCTGGATAAGGCCAAGTCCGAGCTGGAAATCGCCCAGCGGGACGGGCGCCTGGACCGGGCCAGCGAGCTTATGTACGGCATCATCCCCGACCTGAGCAGCCGCTTGTCCAAGGCCGAGGAAGCCGAGGAACACCGCATGCTGAACGAGGTGGTGGGCGAGGACGCCGTGGCCGGCGTGGTCTCGCGCTGGACCGGCATTCCCGTGGACAAGATGCTGGAGTCGGAAAAGGACAAGCTCTTGAACATGGAAGATGTCTTGCGCGCCGACGTGGTGGGGCAGGACGAGGCGATCGTGGCCATTTCCCATGCGGTGCGCCGGGCGCGGGCGGGCTTGCAGGACCCGAACCGGCCCCTGGGCTCCTTCATGTTCCTGGGGCCGACCGGCGTGGGCAAGACCGAGCTGACCAAGGCCCTGGCGCGCTTTTTGTTCGACGACGAAAGCGCCATGGTGCGCCTGGACATGTCGGAGTACATGGAAAAGCACTCGGTTTCCCGCATGATCGGCGCCCCGCCGGGCTACGTGGGTTATGACCAGGGCGGTGCCCTGACCGAGGCGGTGCGCCGGCGGCCCTATCAGATCGTCCTCTTCGACGAGATCGAAAAGGCCCATCCCGATGTCTTCAACGTGCTGCTGCAGGTGCTGGACGACGGACGTCTGACCGACGGCCAGGGCCGTACCGTGGACTTCCGCAACACCTTGATCGTGATGACCTCCAACCTGGGAGGCGAGGTCTTGGCCAGCCAGCCCGCCAACCAGGACAGCGACGTGGTGCGCGATCAGGTCATGGCCATCGTGCGCGCGGCCTTCCGGCCCGAGTTCCTCAACCGCATGGACGAGATCCTGCTGTTCCACCGCTTGACGCCGGAGCAGATGACCGGAATCGTCGAGATCCAGCTGGCCCACCTGCGGGCCATGCTGGCGGACCGGCAGATCGCCATCGAGTTGGACGAAGCGGCCAAGGAGTGGCTGGCTCTCAAGGGTTATGATCCGGTCTATGGGGCCCGGCCCTTGAAGCGGGTGATCCAGCGCGAGCTGCAAAATCCCCTGGCGGGCCAGATTCTGGAAGGGCGCATCGGCAGCGGTGACCGGGTCCAGGTCTCGGCAAACGGGGACGGGCTTATCATCAACGGGCAGATGATCCAGGCCGCCTAAGCGGGCGATCGTCCCGTCGCCGCAAGGAATCCATCGAAAACAAAAAGGGGCCACCCGCGGGTGGCCCCTTTATTGCTGTTTGAGCGAGGCGGGTTAGTCGTCCCCGGCCTTGCGATAGGCATCGGCCTCGTGTGTGCCGCCGACCCAGATGGCGGCGATGCACATGGCGATGGATAGCACGAGCCAAATCAGCTCCCAGGAGGAACCGGCCCCCATGTAGATGGCGCCCTCGACGCCGCTCCAGGTATCAAAATCAGAACCCATGACAGGTCTCCTTTCTTCAGCGTCAAGGTTATTCGGCGGGCGCGGCGGAGGGACGGATGCCTTCCGGATAGGCCGCGCTGGGCACCTTGGTGGGATCCAAGCCGGCCAGCTCGGCCGCCTCGCTGACCCGCAAGATTCCCATGAGCTTCATCAGCAGGGACAAGACGTAGCCCGGCACGAAACCCAGCAGGGCCATCATGGCACAGCCGATCAGCTGACCCATGAAGCTGATGGTCACCACGCCGGCGTCCCCTTGCAGGGCCGGATAGCCGCTGGCGAAGATGCCGACCGCCATGACGCCCCACACGCCCAAGGCGCCGTGAATGGTGAAGGCGCCGACCGCGTCGTCGATGCCCATACGCTCCACGAAGTCCGCGATGGGCTTCATGATCACGCCGCCGGCAAAACCGATGGCGAAGGCCAGCGGCGGCCACCAGATGTCAAGACCCGATGCGCAGGAAATGATGCCGCCCAGGGCGCCGGACATCATCCAGAAGGGATCCCGGGTGATCATCCAGGCACCGATGATGCCGCCGGCAAAGCCCATGAGGATGTTGAACGACAAGGCGCCCAAGGTGGTGGGCGTGCCGTAGATGGTGGCCCATTTGTCCGTATACCATGACCAGGTTTCGCCGGGGACGATGACGCAGGCCATAAGGAAGCCCCAGAAGCCCACGATGATCAGCATGAGCCCGATCAGCACCGACGGCATGTTGTGGCCG
>JANQKX010000466.1 GCA_028280915.1 Kiloniellaceae bacterium | reverse complement strand
AGGCTGGGCTTGCCGAAGAGGCCCACCTGGGTGGGGTAGGGCGGCTTGTGGCGGGGCAGGCCGCGCTTGCCCTCGATGGACTCGATCATGGCCGACTCCTCGCCACAGATATAGGCCCCGGCGCCTCGGCGCAGCTCGATCACCCGGCCGTCGGCCAGGCCCTCGGCCTCCACGCGGGCGATTTCCTTGGCCAGGATCTGCAAAATCGCTGGGTATTCGTCGCGCATGTAGACATAAATGGCGTCCACCTCGCCGACCCAGGCGGCCACCAGCATGCCTTCCAGAAAGCGATGGGGGTCCCGCTCCAGGTAATAGCGGTCCTTGAAGGTGCCCGGCTCGCCCTCGTCGCCGTTGATGGCCATGAGGCGGGGTTTGGGCTCCTGGCGCACGAATTTCCATTTCAACCCGGAGGGGAAACCGGCGCCGCCCAGGCCCCGCAGGCCGGAGTCCTGCATGATCTTCACCAGGTCGTCGGCTTCGACCTTGCCGGCGTAACAGTCCCTTAACAGCTCATAGCCGCCGTCGGCCACGTAATCCTCGAAACTTTTATAGTCGGGGATCACCGGATCGTGCTTGTGGTCCTTGACCGCGGCGGTCAGGCTTTCCACCGTGGCGTGGTCCTCGTGATAGTGGCCGATTTCGGCCACCGGCGCACAGTCGCAGCGCCCCATGCAGGGCGCGCGCACCACCCGCACGTCCGCACCCAGTTCACCCGGCAGGTCTGCCAGGATCTTCTGCGCCCCCATGAGCTCGCAGGTCAGGCTGTCGCAGACCCGCACGGTCACCGGCGCCGGCTTGCTTTCCCCGTCCAGCACGATGTCGAAATGGGCGTAAAAGGAGGCCACCTCGTAAACCTCGGCCATGGGCAGGCGCATGACGTCCGCCAGGCCGTGCAGATGGCCGGCGGTCAGGCAGCCGTGCTTGTCCTGGATCAGGTGCAGGAATTCGATGAGATGATCCCGCCGCAGCGGCCGGTCGCCGAGCAGGGATTGAACTTCCGCCAGATCCGCGGGATCCAGTTGCCGGCCCTTGTTGTAAACGGGCGCTTGGCGGCGGCCGGATCCGGGATGATTTCGTTTTGAAGGCGTCAGACTATCGGGCATCTCTCATCGCGTCCTTTGAGTGGCAAAGCTCCGCTCCATGCTGGCAAAAGATACAGCCATTTTGCGTTATTCTGCAGGCTTCGGGGCCGTTTGGATCGGTCATCTGTTCCGTGATTCTTGTCGTTTTCAGGTGTTTTGTGCGGAAATGATCTCCAGGTCAACTTTGTCCGTGCGAATCAGCAGCTTGCCGGCATTCTCGAAGTTGACCGTCGCGCGATGGCCGATCACAGATTGAACCTGTCCCAGGCCCCAGTCGGGCTTTTCGGGGTGCCGCACCATGGCGCCGGGAACCATTTCCATCCACTTGCTCCAAATTCCAATAGTTTAGCTGATATGGGGGCGGCAGGGTCCGAGTCGCAACACGAAAACCCGGCAATCGGCGGCATAAAGGGCGCCGGGCCATCGCCCATGGGCGGCCGAGCGCATTTCTCTCTTTTTCTAAGTATCTGAAGTACATTGCCTTTTTTATTTTTGTTTACGGCGTGGGGTGATCACCGCGATCTTTTCTTAGCAAATTCCAATTCAATCTATAAGAAGGACCTGGCGCGGCAAGTGCCCAATGCGACATGGGGGGGAGGAGATGCGACACGTCATGCGATCCGTCGGACTCTGGCGCGGAGCCTTTGGCCATGCCAGGTGATCATGATCGCTTGACACTTTTATGCAAACATGGCCGAGGATTTGGCAAAAGTCGCCAGGGCGGCCCCGGCGCTGGGCCGGATGGCGACAGGGTGGGCGTGACGGTTTCGGGCGATAGGTAAGGAAGAAGAATGGACTATCAGATCGATCTCAGGGTTTTGGAATTGGTGGCCTCGCGCTTGTGCCACGATGTTGTCGGTCCCGTCGGCGCGGTGAACAACGGCATGGAAATGCTCGAGGACGAGGATTTCGACATGGCGGACGAGGCCCTGGGTCTGGTCGCCGAGAGCGCCCGCCAAGCGGCCCGGTCCCTTCAGTTTTACCGCATGGCCTATGGCATGGCCGGCTCGCGGCAAGGGCTGGGCATGACCGAGGTGCAGGGCCTGGTGGACGGGCTTTTGGCTAATACAAAGGCCAAAATGCACTGGAACGGTCAAACCAGTTTGGATGGAGCGCCGGACGGCACCGGCAAGCTGCTGCTGAACATGGTCGCCCTGGCCGAGGAAACCCTGCCCCGGGGCGGTCAGTTGGCGCTCGTCATGTCCCAAGACGGCGATGCCTTTGTTGCCACGGTGACGGCCCAGGGTCTGGGCTGCAGCATCCGGCCGGAAAGCGAGGTGGCGCTGGCCGACGGGGTGGATCTGGACAGCCTGACCCCGCGCAACGTGCAGGGTTATTTCACCAAACTGGTGGCCGGCCGGCTGGGCGGCCGCCTGCAGGTTCAGCCCGTGGCCGACGATTCGGTCACCATCGTGGCCCAGTTGCCCTCCTAGTAACCTTAAGATGTAACCTTACGATTCTTTTTCTTCAGCGGCCGGATACGGCCTCAGGCCGAGCCGCCGCCGGGGCGGGAGCGGGCGATGGCTCGGCTCAGGATCACCAGGGCCGGAATACCCACCAGGACAATGGTCAAGGACGGCAAGGCGGCCTCGTGCAGGCGCTCATCCGAGGCAAAGTTGTAGGCCTGCACCGCCAGGGTATCGAAATTGAAGGGGCGCATGACCAGGGTCGCCGGCAACTCCTTCATCACATCCACAAAAACCATGAGCAGGGCCGTCATCAGGCTGCTCCACATAAGCGGCGCGTGGACCTTGGTCATGGTGGCGATGGGGCCCTTGCCCAGACTGCGGGCGGCATCGTCCATGGTCGGCCGGATTTTGCTCAGGCTGGCCTCCACGGTGTTAAGGGAGACGGCCAGGAAGCGCACGAGATAAGCGAAAATGAGGGCGGCAATGGTGCCGGTGAAGATCAAGCCGGTGGAAATCTGGAAATTGGCCCGCATCCAGCCGTCGATGGCATTGTCCAGCTGGGCGAAAGGGATGAGCACCCCCACCGCGATCACCGTGCCGGGGATCGCATAACCCATGGCCGCCACGCGATTGGCACTCCGGGTCAGCGGGGTGGGGTTGCGGCGCACCGCATAGGCCATGACCACCGCCAGGCCGACGGCGATGACGCTGGTGATGGCGGCCAGGGTAAAGCTGTTGGTGATCAGGTTAAAATAGCGGGTGCTGAACTGGGCGCTGCCCAGGCCGACGGCCATGTCGATCAGGATGAAGGCGGGCAGGAAAAAGCCCAGGATCACCGGCAGGGCGCAGGCGGACACCGCCAGCCCGTGCCATAGGCCTTTCAGCTCATAGCGGGGCAGGCGCTGATAGCGCGAGCTGGTGTGGTGATACCTGGATTTACCCCGGCTCACCCGTTCCATGAGCAGCACGAGAAAGACGAAGCCGAGCAACACGCTGGACAGCTGCGCCGCCGAAACCCGATCGCCGAAGGAAAACCAGGCGCGCACGATGCCCGTGGTGAAGGTATGAACCCCGAAAAAGGACACGGTTCCGTAATCCGCCAGGGTTTCCATGAGCGCCAAGGCGGTTCCCGCCGCGATGGCCGGGCGGGCCAGGGGCAGGGCGACCCGCCGAAAGGACTGGGCCGGCGAACAGCCCAGGGTGCGGCTCACTTCCAGGGCGCAGACCGACTGCTCCAAAAACGCGGCCCGGGCCAGCATGTAAACGTAAGGGTAAAGCACCAAAATCAGCATGGCCATGGCGCCGCCGACGGAGCGGATGTTGGGAAACCAATAGTCCCCATGGCCCCAGCCGGTCAGATCCCGCAGCATGGTCTGCACGGGGCCCGTGAACTGGAGGAAATCCGTATAGGTGTAAGCCATGACATAGGCGGGCACGGCCAGGGGCAGGATCAGGGTCCACTCAAAGATAGGGCGGCCCCAGAAACCGCACATGGTCACCAGCCAGGCGGTGGTGGTCCCCACCAGGGCAACGCCCACGCCCACGCCCACCATCAAGGCGGTGGTATTGACCACATAACCCGGCAGAACCGTGCTCGCCAAATGGGCCCAAATACCCTGGCCGGTGTTCAACAGGCTCGTCAGCACCGAAAAAATGGGCACCATGAACAGCAAGGCCACCAGCATCACGGCCCAAGTCAAAGGCTCAAAACGCCGGATCGCCCCCAGGCGGGTCGCCTTGCCATCGAAACGGGGGCCCTCGAAGTGGGGTATTCCCGGCTGGTATGGCTTTGGAATATCGCTCAATTCGGCTCTTACTTTCTTAGCTTCTGCGGAGGGGCCTTCCGCACACGCCTCTTCTTGACTGGGCACCTCTCACCGCGATCGGGAAACCGAGCGGCTTAATCGTCCCCGGTGGGCCATCCCGTCGCCCGCATAAGGCTCGATAGTGCCCCACTCGGCTGGTCTGGAAAACCGAAAATGCGACGCGTTCTTAATAAAATTCTTTAGGATTTGGGCGTGTTGACGTGCAACCGGTCAAAACTCTTTGCCCTTTTTCTGACCCTTCGGCGCTTCGATGGCAGGGCCGGCGGGCCGCGCTTTTGTGGACCGGGGGCCCGGGAGACCCGGAGCGCGGGAATTGGGCGTTTTCCGTGGTTGGCGCCCGAATTCGCGGGCGATTTGACGGCCCTCCGCGATGGGAATTTATCCCGAAAGAGGCCGGCTTGCCCCGGCGGGAATGCTTGCCGCGCGCCACGCTCTGGCGCTTGCAAGGGCGCCGAGGTGTGTTTTGCTTCATCCAGGTCGTGTTAACTAAAGGAGATTTTAACCTGTATTTGCCACCTTTTCTGGACCTGTGAGGACAGGGTTAACAGGCGCTGTCCCATTAGGGGGCACTGACTTAATGGAAAGGGCGGGTTAATTCGATGGACGACCTTCTAAAAGAATTCGTCACCGAAACAGCCGAAAGCTTGGCAGAGTTAGACGGTGAGATCATCAAGCTGGAAAAAAATCCCAACGATCAGGATTTGCTCGGCAACATCTTCCGCTTGGTTCACACCATCAAGGGAACTTGCGGGTTTTTAGGGCTGCCGCGCCTGGAAAGCGTGGCCCATGCGGGCGAAAACGTCCTGGGCAAGGTGCGCGACGGCGAGTTGGAGGTGGGCCCGGAAGCGGTCACGCTGATTTTGCAGTGCCTTGATCAGATCCGGACCCTGCTGGATATCCTGGAGCAAACCGAAGCGGAGCCGGAAGGCAGTGATCAAGAGCTGATCGACGCCTTGAATGCCCTGGCCGACGGCGGCGCGCCCGTGATCCCCTGCGCGCCCGCGGCCCCTGCTGCTTCCCAGATCCAAGAAATCTCCCAAGCCCAGGAAGGCGAGGCTGCCGCGCCGGACGCCACCCTGGATGAGTTGGAGGCCGCCTTCGCCAATGCCAAGGGCCCCGAGGAACTGGCCGCCCAGGCCGGCACCCCCGCCGCGGCGGAACCGGCCCCGCCTGCTAGTCCGCCCGCGCCGGCCGCCGCGTCCGACGGAACGGAACCCTCCCGCCGCAAGGAATCCGTGGCCAATCAATCCATCCGCGTCAACGTGGACGTGCTCGAGGATCTGATGACCATGGCCTCGGAGCTGGTGCTGACCCGCAACCAGCTGCTGCAGATCCTGCGTGACCAGAAGGAAAGCGAATTTGCCGCGCCCCTGCAGCGCTTGAACTACGTGGTCTCGGAACTCCAGGAAGGCGTGATGGCCACGCGCATGCAGCCCATCGGCAATGCCTGGGCCAAGCTGCCCCGTATCATCCGCGACCTGTCCAACGAACTGGGCAAGGACATTCAGCTGGAAATGAAGGGGGCTGAGACCGAGCTTGACCGTCAGGTGCTCGAGCTGATCAAGGACCCCTTGACCCACATGGTGCGGAATTCCGCCGACCACGGCTTGGAAATGCCCGCCGACCGCATGGCCCATGGCAAGCCGGAAACCGGCACCATCACCCTGGCCGCATATCACGAAGGCGGCCACATCATCATTCAAATCTCCGATGACGGCCGCGGCCTGAATATTCAGGCCATCAAGGAAAAGTGCATCGCCAACGGTCTGGCCACCGAGGCTGAACTGGCCGGCTTGTCGGAACAGCAGATCCAGCAGTACATCTTCAAGCCGGGCTTTTCCACCGCGGCGGCCGTGACCGCCGTCTCTGGCCGCGGCGTGGGCATGGACGTGGTGCGGACCAATATCGAAAAGATCGGCGGCACCATCGAGCTGAATTCCACCGCCGGGGTGGGCACCAATGTGGTGATCAAGATCCCCCTGACCCTGGCCATCGTTTCCGCCCTGATCGTGGAAAGCGGCGGCGAGCGCTTCGCCATTCCCCAATTGTCGGTGATCGAACTGGTCCGGGCCTCCTCGCGCACCGAGCACGCCATCGAACGCATTAACGGCACCCCGGTGCTGCGTCTGCGCAACCGGCTCTTGCCCCTGGTCAATCTCAGCGAACTGATGGAACTGAGACCGCCGGTGGTGTCAGAGGCGGGCGAGGGCGGCCCGATAGGAGAACAGGGCCCGATCGATGACAACGGCGATAGGGACCTGACGGGCGAAAAGGACCCGGCCGGTGACGAGAACCTGGCTGACGATAAGGAACTGTTTATCGTGGTGGCGCAAATCGGCGCCTATTCCATGGGCATCATCGTGGACCGGGTCTTCGACACGGAAGAAATCGTGGTCAAGCCCGTCGCGCCCATCTTGCGGGATCTGAAACTCTTCTCGGGCAACACCATCCTGGGGGACGGCAGCGTGGTCATGATCCTGGATCCCAACGGCATCGCTGCGGCAACGGGTGAGATCGCCATGACCAACGACGCTTCCGACGCCCAGGACGAACGGGCGCTGTCCCAGAGCAACGGCAAGGTCTCCATGCTGGTGTTCCGGGCCGTGGATGACACGCCGAAGGCCGTGCCCCTGGAGCTGATCGCCCGGCTGGAAGAAGTGGATCTGGAAAAGGTCGAAAACTCCGGCGGCACCTACGTGGTTCAGTACCGGGGCCAGCTCATGCCTCTGGTGTGCATGGACCCCAACAAGGTTCTGGCGGACAACGGCATGCAGTCGGTCTTGGTGTTCTCCGACAAGGATCGCTCCATGGGCCTGGTGGTCGACGAGGTGATCGACATCGTGGAAGACCACCTCTCCGTGGAAATCGGTTCGGCCTGCGACGGCTATATGGGGACAGCCGTGATCGACGGCAAGGCAACGGATGTCATCGACACGGGCTACTACCTGAACCTGGCCTTCTCGGACTGGTTCGACGGCACGGACAGCATGCTGACCGCGGGCAACGGCAAGGACGGCCGGCCCCGATTGCTGCTGGTCGATGACAGTCATTTCTTCCGCAACATGCTGCAGCCCCTCCTGTCGGTCGCGGGCTATGAGGTGGTGACCACCGAATCCGCCGCCTACGCCTTGGACATGTGCCATGCCGGGGAAATGTTCGATGTGATCGTATCCGATATCGAAATGCCGGAAATGAACGGCTTCGATTTCGCCCGCGAGGTCAAGAAGGAACGGCGCTGGGCGGAGACCCCGCTGGTGGCTTTGTCTTCCCATACCAGTCCGGCGGATATGAAACAGGGCCGCGAGGTCGGGTTCGATGACTATGTGGCCAAAAACGACCGCGACGCCATTCTTCTCGCGCTACGTGAAACCTTGACCGAGCAAAGGGGCGCCGCATGACCAATATCCCATCCGAGGGCAGCAAAATGACAACTGATATCGGTTCCGATCAGTCACAGGAGTTTGTCACTTTCTCCATTGTGGACCAGCTGTTCGGTATCCCCGTGCTGCAGGTACAGGATATCCTGCGCACCCACCGGATCACCCGTATTCCCCTCGCCCCGCCGGAGATCGCCGGTTCGCTGAATCTGCGCGGCCGCATCGTCACGGCCATTGACGTGCGCCGCCGTTTGGGGCTGGCCCGGGGCGACCAGGACAATTGCTTGAGCATCGTCACCGAATACGATGGCGAACTCTACAGTCTGATGGTGGATTCCGTCGGCGAGGTGCTGGCGCTGGATCCGTCCCAGTTCGAGGACAACCCGGCCACGCTGGATCCCACCTTCAAGACCTATTCCGAAGGGATCTATCGCTTGAACGACCAGCTGCTCGTGGTTCTCGATGTGGAACGATTGCTGGACTATGGCCAACGTCGCGCGGCGTCGGCTTAAATCGCGCCGCAGTGGGGCAAGGGGTGCGCGCCCAATTCTGGAACAGTCAGTGAGGAACCCGTGAAATCTCCATTGGAAAGAGGCAATTGAGATGAAATCTTGTTTGGTCGTGGACGACTCGAAAGTCGTGCGAATGGTCGCCCGAAAAATCCTGGAATCCCTTGGATTCTCGGTTACCGAGGCCGCCGATGGGGTGGAGGCGCTCGAAGCTTGCGAGGCCGCCATGCCCGAGGTTGTGCTGCTTGATTGGAACATGCCGCGCATGAGTGGCTTGGAGTTCCTGATCGAACTGCGGGCAAAGGCCGATGTGCGCCAGCCCTCGGTGGTGTTTTGCACCACGGAAAACGACATGGATCACATCCAGCGGGCCATCGCGGCGGGTGCCGACGAATACATCATGAAACCCTTCGACAGCGATATCCTCGAATCGAAGTTTACCCAGGCGGGCATCATCTAATGACATCCCTTTCGGAATCCAGCGCAAAAAAGGCGGATCCCTACCGCGTGATGGTGGTCGACGATTCGGCTGTCATTCGCGGTCTGTTGACACGCAGTCTTGATGCTGATCCCGAAATTACCGTGGTGGCTTCCGCCGCCAACGGCAAGATCGCCCTGTCCGCGCTGAAGCGGCACGATGTCGAGATCGTGGTTCTGGATATCGAAATGCCGGTCATGGACGGTTTGACCGCCCTGCCCTTGCTGTTGGAAGCGCAGCCGGGCCTGCCGGTCTTGATGGCGTCGACCCTGACCCAGAAAAACGCCGATGTGTCCCTGGAAGCCTTGCGTCTGGGGGCCGCGGATTATGTCCCCAAACCCAGCACCGGCAGTCAGCTGACCTCGGCCGACAACTTCCACCGGGAGCTGCGCGGCAAGGTAAAGGCCCTGTGCCAGACCCGGCGGCGCCGGGCGGGCAGGGGCCTGGTATCAAGTCCTTCGAGGGGTTCCGCCCGTGTCGGCCGTCCTCTGCCGAACCCGGGCAAGGTGGAGGGCAAAGGGTCGCCAGGAGACATCAAACTGCGCCCGCCGCCCCGGTTTTCGCCCGAGGCGATTGCCATCGGCAGTTCGACCGGCGGCCCGCAGGCCTTGTTCCATGTCTTGAGCGGGCTGGGCCCCAAGGTTCGCCAGCCCATCTTCATCACCCAGCACATGCCGGCGACCTTTACCACTTTATTGGCGCAACACATCACCCGCGCCAGCCAGGTCCCCTGCGTGGAAGGGCAGGACGGCTATCATGTCACCCCCGGGCAGGCCTATGTGGCGCCCGGCGAGTATCACATGACCATCGAGGGGACCGCTCGGGCGCCGGTCATCCGGCTCAATCAGGATCCGCCCGAGAATTTTTGCCGCCCGTCCGTGGACCCCATGTTGCGGTCCTTGGTGGGGATCTACGGCAAAAGACTGCTCATGATCATGCTTACCGGCATGGGATCGGACGGTCTGCCGGGCTCGCGCGCCGTCGTCGCCGCCGGCGGGGCCGTGATTGCCCAAGACGAGGCCACCTCGGTGGTCTGGGGCATGCCGGGGGCCGTGGCCCAAGCCGGCGTCTGCTCGGCGGTTTTACCCGTCACCGAAATCGCACCTTATGTTCAACGCCTGATGGCGAGGTCAGCCGCATGAATCCCAGTGATTTTCAATTCGTTTCTCAGTTGCTTTACAAGCGGTCCGGCCTGGTCCTGAGCGAAGCAAAGGCCTATTTGCTGGAAAGCCGCCTGGGCCCCATTGCCCGCAGCCATGACTTCAAGGACATCACCGAGCTGGCTGTCGCCTTGAAAGGCGACCCCAACGGCAAGCTGTCCGAGGAGGTGGTCGATGCCATGACCACCAACGAGTCCTTTTTCTTTCGTGACCAGTCGCCCTTTGATCGTTTCAACGATACGGTGTTACCGAATTTGCTGAAGGCCCGGGCCGGCACGCGCAAGATCAGAATCTGGTCGGCGGCCTGTTCCAGCGGGCAGGAGCCCTACACCCTCGCCATGCTGCTGAACGAGCGCAAGGCCGAGATGGCCGGCTGGAACGTGGAGATCGTCGCCACCGATATCTCTCAGACGATTCTGGATAAGGCCAAGGAAGGCCTCTACAGCCAGTTCGAAGTGCAGCGGGGCCTGCCCATCCGCCTCTTGGCGAAATACTTCAAACAGGTTGGCGACCGCTGGCAAATCGACCAGGGTTTGCGCAGCCAGGTCAGATACAAGATGTTCAACCTGCTGGACGGCTTTGGCTCACTCGGCAAGTTCGATGTGGTCTTTTGCCGCAACGTGCTGATCTATTTCGATCAAAAGACCAAGACGGACATCTTGGACCGCATGGCCCAGATCATGCCGGAAGACGGCTACTTGTATCTGGGCGGCGCGGAAACCGTGCTGGGGATCTCCGACCGTTTCCAGCTGCTGCCCGGTCAGCGCGGCCTCTACGGTCTGACCGACGGCGCCGCCCCGGCCAGGAAGTTCGGCACTTAACAAGAGCCGTCGAACCGGTTACCCCCCAAAACCTGGCACGAACCTGCTTGATGGCGGCCGGTCACCGGCCGACGGTGGATTTACGCTGCCAAGGTAAGCTTCCCCGCGCGGGCGGCCAAGGCCGGCACCGGTTTCGCAGCTGACGGAATCGACCCAAAAAAAACCGGCGCCCATTTTGGGGACGCCGGTTTTTCCGTTTGTTTGATGTGGTGCCGGTTTAGGCGCCGATCGCGTGGCGGGGCTCCATCTCGACGGTTTGGCCGTCTTCCACCGGGTCGCGCAGCACATAGCCCCGGCCCCAGACGGTTTCGATGTAGTTCTCACCGCCGGTGGCCGCCGCCAGCTTCTTGCGCAGCTTGCAGACAAAAACGTCGATGATCTTCAACTCCGGCTCGTCCATGCCGCCATAGAGATGGTTCAAGAACATCTCCTTGGTGAGCGTGGTGCCCTTACGCAGGGACAACAGCTCCAGAATGCCGTATTCCTTGCCGGTCAGATGCAGGGGCTGCTTGTCCACCTCGACCGTGCGGGTGTCCAGGTTGACCGTCAGCTTGCCGGTGGTGATCAAGGAGTCGGAATGCCCCTTGGAGCGGCGCACGATCGCTTGGATGCGCGCGATCAGCTCGCGTTTGTCAAAGGGCTTGGTGAGGTAGTCGTCGGCGCCCACGCCCAGGCCCTTGATCTTGTCATCCAGGGTGGAAAGGCCCGACAAAATCAAGGTGGGGGTCTGCACCCGCGCGGCCCGCAGGCGGCGCAGGACCTCATAGCCGTCAATATCCGGCAACATCAGGTCCAGGACGATGATGTCATAGTCGTAAAGTTTGCCGATCTCCAGGCCGTCCTCGCCCATATCGGTGGTGTCACAAACGTAACCCTCGGACCGAAGCATCATTTCGATGCCTTGGGCCGTCGCGGTGTCATCTTCGACAAGCAATACTCGCATAGCAATACCCTGACGGTGGATTAACTAAGTTCGGTCATCTCTGTTAACCACTTTGATCGACTATCGTTAAGAATTGGTTACCCCGGACGGAAACAAATTAAGACGCAGGAAAGACCCCTTACCAAACCCCTCAAGGCGGGCCGTCAAGGGCGGCATCTTGGTAACCCTGTCAACGCGTTAGCGATTAAATTTATTTCTCATCCTCTATAGTGAGCGCTTCGGCGCCGGGTCAAGCGGTCAAATGCCCCGAATCTCAGCAAATCCGCCGTCTTCACCCAGGTTGCTGGGTATCGTCACCCCATTCACATAGCCTCTTCGGGGCAGGGCGTCTGGACGCGACCGGTCGGCGGAGCCGATGGTCACGGTCGGGAAAATCGTTCCAAGACGGCAGCCGAAAAGGGGATTGGGTCCGCGTCCTTTACCCCACGTTAAGTCTGTTCGGGTGAGACTTCCTTCATCAAAATTGAATTTGTAACAGCCTGATGGCAGGGGCATGTGAGCCGTTTAACAGCCGGACTCCTGGAAGATATCGGAAAATTCGCCGACCACCGGGTCTATGGCCGGGTCGTCGGCGTGCTGGGCATGCTGGTGGAGGTCGCGGGCCTGGACCACGTGCTGTCCATCGGCGGGCGCTGCCGCCTGGAGGCCAGGGGCGGGCGCCGGGCCACCTGCGAGGTGATCGGCTTTCGCCAAGGCCGCGCCCTCTTGCTGCCCTTCGGCACCTTGCAAGGGGTAGGCTTGGGGTGCAAGGCCGAGGTGGCCGCGGCGGACCCCGTGATCCATCCGAGCCGGGCTTGGCTGGGGCGTGTGGTCAATGCCCTGGGCGAACCCATCGACGGCAAG
>JANQKX010000463.1 GCA_028280915.1 Kiloniellaceae bacterium | reverse complement strand
AGCGACGAAACCTGGCGCCGCCAGCACCTCTCCTACGAGCGCATGGTGCGGGCGATCATCGCTTGCCCCCTGCCCACCATCGGCGCGGTCAACGGCGCGGCCTATGGGGGCGGCTGCGAGCTGGCCTGCGCCCTGGATTTCATCTACGTGGCGGACAACGCCAAGTTTGCCCAGACCGAGGTGAAGCTGGGCTTTATTCCCGGCGCGGGCGGCACCCAGACCCTGGCCCGCGCCATCGGGGAACGCCGGGCCAAGGAGCTGGTTTTGACCGGCCGCCCCTTCAGCGCCCAGGACGCCGTCGACTGGGGCCTGGCAAATGGGATTTTCCCGCAAGACGACCTCTTGGCCGCCGCCCTTGAGACCGCCAGCGCCATCGCCCGCAACGCGCCCATCGCCACCCGCCAGGCCAAGCAGGCGATCCACAAAGGCCTGCAAATGGCCTTAAGTGACGGCCTGGCCTTCGAAATCGAGGCCTATAACCGGGCCATCGCCACGGAAGATCGGCGCGAAGGCGTGCTGGCGTTTAACGAAAAACGCCCGCCCCGCTTTCAAGGGCGCTGAGCGCGGCGCGGGTATGCTGCCATTCCAGCACCTCTCTGGCTACTTAACCGCGCTGTACTCGTTGAAGATGCCCACCTGAACCCGTCGGTCCACCGCGGCGAATCCGGTCTGTTTCAGGGTCTCCAGGATGGTCGCGGCCGGCACGCAATAGGCGACCGTGTCCCAATGATAGTCCATGAGGGATTGGGCCGGCCGGCTGAAGGTGGTCAAGCGCGTCACCCAAGGCACCACGGTTTTCAGGTGGAACTTGAACAGGTGATAGGACAGGGGCGAATCGGGGCGGGTGATTTCCAGCACCAGGGCCTTGCCTCCCGGTTTCAGGACCCGGCGATACTCATCGAAGGTGGTGCGCAGGTCCGCCACATGGCGCAGGGCAAATCCCATGGTCAGGAAATCGAAGGTATCGTCGGGAAAGGGCAGATGCTCCGCCAGGCCTTGCGCGGCGATGTCCACGCGGCCCCGGTGCAGCGCTTCCCCCAGCATGCCGGCGCTGGGGTCCAGTCCGATCACCTGCCCGGAAGGGCCGACGATATCCCGCGCCGGGCTGGCAATCATGCCCGTGCCGCAGGCCACGTCCAGCATACGCATGCCGGGGGCCAGACCCGCTTCCCGCAGCACCCTGCGTCGATAGCTCTTGTCCGTGCCAAAGCTCATCATGGCGCTGATGCGGTCGTAATGCTTGGCCGAGGCGTCAAAAAGATCACCCATGACCTTGGTCCGCTGGGTATCTCGATCGTAGAAACGGTCCAAGCGGGGGTGGGGCGCAACGGCATCCGGCCCGCAACTTTCCCGGGCTTGCTGGGTTGGGTCTTTTGGCAAGGATAGTTTCCCGATGCTGTTGCCCGGAATGAAACAGGGCAGGTTACGTCCATTCCATTCGCGATTCGAAGCTAACACCGCCAAGCCCAGCAATCAAAGCCCAGTATTCAAGGCGCGCCAATCAAAGCCCGCCAATCAAAAAGTGAGAAAGTTGCCGCTTCCTTCACTTAAGCAGACGCTAAAAGATGTTGTTTCGACTCGGCAAACGGGGGCAAAAAAGCCTGGGAAAAAAGTGTTAGGATTGAGAATGATATCTCGCGCCTGCCTTTGCGGCGGTTGTTTGTTGGCACTATGGGCCATCACCGGCTGCAGCGGCACCCCCAACAGCGCCCAGGCTCGGGAATGCAACGATGGGCTGGATACCGCCTACCGGGAACTGGAGGAGGCCAAGGTCGAGGGTTTCGACGGCACGGTCAACATCACCAAGGCCGGCAGCCTGCTGGCGGCGGCCAAAATTCAGGCTCAATTTGACAAGTATCCCAATTGTATCGACAAAGTAAATCGGGCCCGCGCCTACATCTCGACGGCGGGCCAATAAGTTAGGTGTCGAACGGAATGCCAAATCAGATGACGTCAGCCAGAATCACGTTAATCCCCTATCGCAGATGGGTCCTTTGCTTCATCGCCTTGGTTTTAGCCTGGAGCGGCGGCGGCTTGGCCGTCGCGGCCTCGGACCCGGGGGACTTCCTGCTTTCCGTCGGGCAAGAAGCCGTCGCGCAATTGCGCGAAGAAGGCTTGAGCGAGGATGAAAAGAAGGAACGCTTTCGCAGCCTATTGAACCATGCCGTGGATGTGCCGACGATTTCCAGGTTTGTGCTCGGGGCCAATTGGCGGCGCGCCAGCGCGCAGGAACAGCAGGATTTCCAAGACGCCCTGGAGGAGATGACCCTGCAACGCTTCCTGCCCCTGTTCCAGGGTGAAGCGAATGGCTATGACGGAAGAGGTTTAGAAATCCAGCAGGTCAGACAGTCCGAACGGAAAAAATCCCACTACTTCGTCACCACCAAGGTGAAGCAGAAACAGGGGCCGGAGGTGAACCTCACCTGGCGGATTCGCGAAAAGGACGGTGCCTACAAGATCCTGGACATCACCGTGGAAGGCGTTAGCATGGCCCTCACGCTGCGGGAAGAATTCACCGCTGCGGTGCGCACATACGGGGGCGTGGGGCCGATGATCGTCGAGCTTCAAAAGAAAATTAAGGCCGGCGCCTTTAAACCCAAGTAGGCCCTTAAACCCAAGTAAACTTTTGGGCCCAAGTAAGCCCTTGGCACCTGGTCAAGCCGCAACATACCGGTGAAGTGATCCATATTCTCAACGTTCCCATCTCGGTCACCCCATGAATTCCGTCGCCGTGGTCATACCGGCCTATAACGAAGCCGCCACGATCCGGGACCTGGCGGAGCGGGTGCTGCGTCACGCTTCCACGGTCATTGTGGTTGATGACGGCTCCGTCGATGGCACGGTCCAGCAGCTCTCCGGCCTGCCCGTTACCCTGATCGAAAACGGGGACAATCGGGGCAAGGGGGCCGCCCTTTTGGCCGGCCTGCGCCGGGCGTACGACGGCGGAGCGGATTTGGTCCTGACCCTCGACGGAGACGGTCAGCACCGGCCCGAGGACATTCCCCGCTTCGTGGAGATGGCCGGCCGCCACCCCAGCCGGATCGTCATCGGCTCGCGCATCGCCGACAAGGCGGCCTTTCCACCGGCCCGCTACCGGGCCAACCGTTTCGCTGATTTTTGGATCTCCTGGGCCAGCGGCTACCTGGTGCGGGACAGCCAAAGCGGCTTTCGCCTCTATCCCCGCGCGGTGGTCGCCTTCCTGATCAATCGCAGCAAAAGCGCCCAAGGGTTCGTCTTTGAAAGCGAGGTCTTGATCAGCGCCGCTTGGGCCGGCTTCCGGAGCACGGCGGTTGCCATCCCGGCCCTCTACGGCGATGCCAAGAGAAGGCCCAGCCACTTTCGCCCTGTGATTGACATCACAAAGATTGTTGTTATGGTCGCCGGCAAGCTGCTGTCGCGATGGATGTACCCCAGGGGACTGATCAAGGTATTGCGGGCCTATCGCACGGCTAAGCAGAACAGGCGCCCACAAAAAGGGTCTCAGGAGGAAAAGGTGCAGCCCTATTCCTCGCCCCTTCCCTGACCGCGCTAACGCCCAAAGCATTTTCTAACCCGCCGGAGGCCAAGTGATGAAGATCTGGAAAGTCCTGCCCGTTGTTGCCTTGTTGTTGGTCGCCGCCTGCCGCACCGCACCCATCTACAACGTGGAATCCGCCGAGCTCGGCGCGCCGCCCAATGCCACCATGGCCCAGGTGGAACAGGCGATCAAAACCGCCGGCGCCGGCCTTGGCTGGCAGATGATCCCCAACGGCCCGGGGGACATAACCGGCCGCTTGATGCTGCGCAGCCACGTCGCCGTGGTGGACGTTGCCTATGACACCAAGACCTTTTCCATCAACTATGAAGACAGCACCAATCTGAAATACGACGCCGACGGCACGATCCACAAGAACTACAACAGCTGGGTCAAGAACCTGCAACACGCCATCCAGGTTCAGGCCACCGCCATTCCCACCAGTTGAGGCCCTAGAGTTCTAGGTGATGCCGCCATCGATCGAGATGATTTGCCCGGTGATGTAGGCGGCCCGGTCCGAGGCTAGGAAACGCACCAGTTCGGCCACCTCTTCCGGGGTGCCCGACCGCTTCATGGGCACCAGGCCGGCAATCTTCTCGGGGCCGAAGGCCGCGATGGTCTCCGGCGTTTCGATGATGCCGGGCGCGACCGCGTTCACCGTGACACCCCGGCTGGCGCATTCCTTGGCAAGGGACTTGGTGGCGCCGTGCAGCCCCGCCTTGGCCGCCGCGTAGTTGACCTGCCCCCGGTTGCCCATCACCGCCGATAGGGACGAGACAGAGATGATTCGTCCCCAGCGGGTGCGCAGCATGGGCAGCAGGAGCGGCTGGGTCACATGGAAAAAACCATCCAGGGAAACGGCCAGAACCCGGCGCCATTGCCGGGCGTTCATGCCCGCCAGGGGCGCGTCGTCGTGGATGCCCGCATTGTGCACGATGACCTGGACGGCCCCGCCCTCCAACAGATCTTCAAGACCGCGGGCCGTTGCCGTCGGATCGCTTAAGTCGAAATAGACGGACCGCGCCTGGCCGCCGTCGCCTTGGATTTCCCGGACCACTTTTTCAGGCCCTTGGTTCGCGCCACTGCCATGAACGATCACGGCCCTGCCGTCTTGGGCCAAGGCCCGGCAAATGGCCGCCCCCAAGGCACCGCCGCCGCCCGTGACCAACGCGCGAGTCTCGCTCATTGCAGCACCACGGCGGCTTGCCCTTCCAGCAGCAGCCGCTCCCCGTCGCGGAGGGTGAAGAGATAGATGAAGCGATCGTCACCGCCGATTTCCTTGCGGGCTTGAATGGTCAAGGCCCCTTGGATGCGGTCCAGATCGTCCGCATGGCACTGGACCGACCGCAGAGCCGCCAACATGCCGGCCCGGGCACCTCCCGAGCGGAGGAGAGCACCGTGGATGGCCATGGCCTGGGCGCCGTACTCCACGCCGCAAAGGACGGGCAAGCGGCCCGCACGGCGCAGGGGATTGGTGATCGACCGATGGGATAGACTGGTACACAAGATGGCCTCAGGATCCCAAGATTCCACCCAATCGATCAAGACTATTTCCCCCTGGTGGGGGACTAGCGTTTGAATGTCCGACCGGGTCAACATGGGTCCACCCCCACAGTCAGCCGGCCGTTATCGGGATAGCGCAGGCTCACAACCGCGGTCCGCCCGCGAGCCAGGCAGGACAAGAGCGGCAGGGCCCGACCGGCCGGCGTGCCGTTTTGCAGCGCGGACAGATCCGATAAGAGCGGCTCCGATTCTTGGTCGGGGCTATCGCTTGCCGCCCAACCCACCTGTAACTGGGCCACCGACTGGGGCCCCGTCGCCGGGCTCAAGACAAAGGCGACGGCCATGGGATCTTGGATCAAGCGCTTGCTGTGCAAGGGCTCCGGCAAGGGGCAGTCGAAGACCGCTACCAAGACGGGGCGCTGTTCCTGGCTGGCCTGCACGGCCCCCTTCAAGAGGGCGGCGGGAAAGGTGAAATCGTGGCAGGCGATGCTGGTGCTGGCCTGGTGATTGCCGGTGGCGATACACCAGTAGCCGACCGCGGCGTTGTGCACCGAGTTGTGGAACAAGGTTGGGGAAACCAGCATGCCGGGCT
>JANQKX010000435.1 GCA_028280915.1 Kiloniellaceae bacterium | reverse complement strand
GGATGCACCGCCACGTCGTGTCCCCGTCCCGGCAGGGGCACATCGAAGACCGGATCGCCCGATGCCCGCCAGGCGGTCACGAAAAAATCACCAAAAAGGTCCGCCCGCGCGCTCACCAGCAGAGGCGGCGGCACCGCCGCCTTGATAAGAGACGGAAAGCCGAGGCAGCCTGAGAGCCCGAGCAGCAGGGAGCGGCGGCCGATCGCCGACAAGAAGCTAGTCTCCGTCCGTTGAGTTAAATCCGGTTTGCAGGCCCAAGGCCGGCCCCAAGCGCTGTTTGATCGTCTCGGTCAAATCCTGCACCGCCGTGCGCAGTTGGTCGATCTGGGCACAAAGCGCTTCGTCCTGCACGGCCATATGCAAAGGCTGATCGATGCCGTCGATCCGTTCCTTGACGTCTTGGAAGCCGGCACGGATTTCCTCATCCACCGCCGGTGTCACCTGGGCGGCGAACCCGCCGTCGGTCTCATAGAGCTTCTCCAGCGCCGCCAGATTGATCTCGATGTTTTGCAGGGAGCGGGCGCTGCGCCAGGATTCGCTGCGGCGGGGCTTGGGCTTGGCGCAGCTTTCCCCCAGAGGCCGGGTGAGCTTGAAAAGGGAGGTCCGAAGCAGGCTGCGCTGCAGGGATCGGTAGAAGATCAGGGTGACGCTTCTTTGATCGGCGAACTGGGGGTTGTTCTCCCCCGGCGCCGTGACGGCCTGGAGCCAAGCACCATCGGGGTCGGACCATTCCGCGGCCATCTCCAGGGCCATCTGCGACAGGTTCTTGGCAATGGCCCCCACCAACTGGCGTCGGAAGGCGGCGGCTTCATCCGCGCCCAGCAGCTTTTCCGCCGCCCCATCGGAAAAGAGCAGACGCTCCAGGGCCGGCAGGCCTTGGATGGCCGCCGTGCCACGGGCGAAGCTTGCCGCCTCGAGGGTCGCGGGGTCCGCCTCGGACAGCAGCTTGCTCATTTGCCGGGTGCCCGTGTTGTGCTTATCGGGCCAATAAAAAAACCGGTCCCAGCGGTGGTCGGTCATGCTGGGGCCAAAGCGAGCGTGCTCCACCGCCATCCAGGCGTCCATGAGCCCGTGATAGGCACCTTGCACCCCCGCCAGACTCTCTTGACTGGGCGCGGCCTCGAAGACGGCCTCGGCCTCCACCAGTTCCGCCGCGGCCCGCGCCAAGGCGTCATAGGCCGGCCGGATGTGATCCGAAATCACGGCGCGGTTGATCGTCTCATAGGCCGCTTCGCTCATGTCGGCCCGAGCGGCCCCAAAGAGCAGCGGGAAGGCCATCAGGCCCAACATAATGGTCATTAGTCGGTTGCGCATGATCTTTACGTCCCTCGCCCGCTACAGTGATTTCAAAAAGGTCAAAAGGGCCTGCCGTTCTTCCGGGGTCATCTCGACGACCTTTTGCTTGGCCACCTCCGCCTCGCCGCCGTGCCACAGGATGGCCTCCAGCAAATTGCGCGCCCGGCCGTCATGGAGGAAAAAGGTATGGCCGTTGACGGTTTCCGTCAGGCCAATGCCCCAGAGGGGCGCCGTGCGCCATTCCCGGCCGTTGGCGACGCCCTCGGGCCGGTGGTCGGCCAAGCCCTCGCCCATATCGTGCAGCAAGAGGTCGCTATAGGGCCAAATCAACTGGCCGCCCAAGCCGTCGGACGGCGCCGCCTCCGCGGTTTCGAAAGAGGGGCGATGGCAGCCCGTGCAGCCCGCTTCGTAGAAGTGCTTCTTGCCTTGCAGGACCTTAGGCGCATCGTGGTCGCGCCGGGCGGGCACCGCCAGGTGCCGGGCATAAAAGGTAACCAAATCCAAGAGCTGGTCGCCCACTTCAAGATTGCCCTGCTGTGGCGTGTTGCCATGGGGCGCGTCGCGGCATTCCGGCTGCAATTCAGTACAGTCGCCCCATCCCTCCGGCAGGAAACTGGTGGAAATTCCGATATCGCCGGCAAAGGCATGGGCGCTTTGCTGGCGAATGTTGGGCTGACCCGCCTTCCAGCCGAAGCGCCCCAGGGCCACCTGATCGGCCGCCTCATCCCAGACCCAGTTGGGCCGCCCGGAAATGCCGTCACCGTCGGCATCCTCCGGATCGGCCCAGGCCAGGACGTCGTCCTCGGCCACGGCCTCCAACAGGCCCAAGCCGATCATGGGCGGCGCCACCCGCGGTGACAGCATGGTTTCGGGATGGAGCTCACCGTACTTGGCATAGGCCACCTGATAGCTGGGCTTGCGCAGGGACGCGGTTTCCCCGCCAGCCAGGGCCACGGGGACCTCCTCGTAGGTGATGAACATCTTGCCTTCCGACAGCAGGCCCCGCACGGATTTGTCCTGCAGCTGGGTGCCGTAGGTAGGCTCGGGGATAACCAAGGCGCGGCGGCTGGCCAGCAGGGCCGCCTGCGCTTCGTCCTGGGGCGGAATGCTAAGCCGCAGGAACATGGAAACCGCCGTCTCGTCGGGCCAATTGGCCGCCGGCGGATGGCCCCGGCCGTCCTTCAGGTGACAGCCTTGGCAGGACCGCGCGTTGTAAAGGGGCCCCAGGCCGTCGGAGGAGATCGTCGATGCGGGGGCGGAGACCCAGACTTTTCGGAAAATGCCGTTGCCGATGCGAAAATCCAACTGCTTTTCGAACGACATGTTGGCCGAGGGGTGGGAAAAGGAGTCCCGGTTGACCCGCTTGCGCGAGGTGGCGGCGCCGCCTGGAAAGGCCTCCCCCGGTTCCGCCGCGGAAAAATCAGACAGGGCCGCGACGGTCACCTCGCCTTGCACCCCATTTAACAGCGCTCCAACCGCGCCCAGGGCGAAAAGCGAAAACGCGGCCATAGCCGCGACCTTTGGAAACCTGATTGCCATGCCAATAAGCCGCTCTCTCCGATACCGGCGCAGAAACTGCCCCAGGCATCGGAGAGAGTAAAGCTATTGCCCTATTGCATCACGGACTCGGGATCGTCCAAGCTGTCCGAGCCCTCAAAGGCGATCTGGTCCAGCCCCAAGGCGGAGACCACGCCTTCAATGGCCTTGGTCTGTTGGGTCAAGGCGTCGACCACGTCCTGGATCACCTGATTGCCCTCGGCATTGTCCGGACCGATCATCTGATCGTAGGCCTCACCGCCTTGGGCCCGGTCGGCCATGACCTGCATGGCGGCCGAGGTGGCCTTCATGTCCTTCAACATGGCGTCGTTGGCTTCCGGCGAGGCGGCCGCCGTCAGCTCGGCCAGGCTGGCGCCGGACACTTTGCTGCCGTCAACGCGGGTATAGCTGCCGGTATAGACATTGACCATGCCCTTCTGGTTATAGAAGTGGGACCAGTGGGTGTTGTCGCTGAAGCAGTCGTGCTCTTCTTCCGGATCGTGCAGCAGCAGGCCCAGCTTAATGCGCTCGCCCGCCAATTCGCCGTAAGAAAGGCTGCCCAGGCCGGTCAGCATGGTGGCCAGGCCGTCGTCGGGGTTGCCGTCCATCAGGCCCTGGCGCGCCGCACCGCCGTCGGCCCAGTTGGCCACCATTTCCTCCAGGTCGCTGATCAGCAGTTTGGAGGTGGCTTGCAGATAGGCCGCCCGACGATCACAATTGCCGCCGGTGCAATTGTTCACGTCATAGTCCGTGGCGGGGCGATTGCCGGCGCCCGGACCGGTGCCGTTCAGGTCCTGACCCCAAAGCAGAAATTCGATGGCGTGATAGCCCGTCGCCACGTTGGCTTCGATGCCGTCGATCTCGTGCAGGGTGCCGCCCAAGAGGTCCGCATTGATCTCGCTGGCGTCCACTTCCTGGCCGCCCACCTTGACGGAAGCATTGGCGACCACGTTGGCCGTATAAAAAGCGTTTTCGTCCGACTCGCTGCCGTAGCTACCGGCGTCCACATAGTCGATCAGGCCCTCATCCAAAGGCCAGGCATTCACCTTGCCTTCCCAATCGTCCACGATGGCGTTGCCGAAACGGTAAGCCTCGGTCTGCTGATAAGGCACCCGGGAGGCGACCCAGGCCTTTTTGGCGGCGCTCAAGGTGTCCTCACTGGGATTGCTCACCAAGGCGTCGATGGCTTTATCCAGTTCCTGCGCCGTGGTCAGGGAATCCTCGTAGGTCGCGTGGGCGATATCCGCGTAGTTTTTGATCACGGCTTTCTTTTCGTCGTCGCCCGCGGCCACGGCGGCACACGCCGAAAGCCCGACCCCGAGAACGGCCACGAGGCCCGTCCGGCTGATCGATCTAAGATTTTGCTTTAACATGAAAAGGATCTCCGATGACATTGTAAATAAAAGAGTTTACGGCATTGTTGCATAGAGCGCCAAATGTCGAACAATCTCGTTACACTGAAAAGAACTGTCAGGACCCGGATTCGCGGCCGGCCAAATGGCAAACCCGACCCCGGATCCTGAGCAATTCGTCAAGCGGCTGGAAAAGGCCTACGTGGCCCGGGAAGGTTATTTCCAGCCGGCTTCGTCAAACACCTTCTGCGCGGCGGGCTGATTCTCGCCGATCACGGCGATGCTCAAGCTGTCCGCTTTAAAGTCGCCCAGCGAAGTCACGGGCGAACTGGCCGGCACGCCGTTGACGACCGGATATTCGTTGTTGCCGTCGGCGAAATAGCTCTGAGCCTCAGGGCTGGCCAGATATTCGAGGAACTTCACCGCCGCTTCCTGGTTGGGCGCGTTTTTCAAAACGCCGGCACCGGAAACGTTCACGTGGGTGCCCCGGTCGCCCTGGTTGGGGAAGATCCAACCCACGCTCTCGACCACGGCTTGATCCTCCGCTTTATCCGACCGCATCAGGCGGACAAAGTAGTAGGAATTGGCCACCGCCACGTCGCATTCACCCGCTGCGACGGAACGGATCTGGTCCGTATCGCCGCCGGCCGGATCGCGGGCGAAATTGCCGACCACGCCGGTCGCCCAATCCTTGGCAACGGCTTCGCCTTGGGCGGCAATGATGGAGCTCAGCAGGGACTGGTTATAGACGTTCGAGCTGGAGCGGATGCATACCCGGCCCTTCAGCTCCGGCGAGGTCAGATCCTCGTAATTGGAGATCAGACCCTCTTCCACCTTGTCCTTGTTGATGTAAATCAGCCGCGCCCGGGTGGAAAAGCCGAACCAATGGCCGTCCGGGTGGCGCAGATTTTCCGGAATGGCCTCGTTCAACACCCCGGAATCCGTCGGCTGGAACAAGCCCGCTTGGTCGGCCCGCCACAGACGCGCCGCGTCCACGGTGAGCAGGACATCGGCCGGGCTGTTGTCACCCTCGGCGATGATCCGCTCGATCAGGGCGTCGCCCTTGCCTTCGATGCGATTGATCTTGATGCCCGTCTGTTCGGTGAAATTATCATAGAGCGCGTCGTCGGTTTGGTAATGGCGCGACGAATAGAGGTTCAGTTCCTCCGCCGCGACTGCACCCGAAACAACAAAAGACGCCGCACCGAGAGCAGCGGCCAACGCAACGGCGGAGACCCGCCGCAAGTGAATATCTAGCATTTTTCTCCCTTTCTGGCCCAAGCGCAAACTTGCGAATGCGAACTAACCTTAACTTCTATGGTTAGCGCATAGAGTTAGTGCGAAGCATTCGCAGTTGTCAATGCCTGATCGGCGGGTCCTGAAAGGTATTTTCTTTGATGCGGCGAACAGACACCGCCCACGCCCAAATAGGGCAAATTACCGAGTCAATCTTTGACAAGAATCAATTGACACGATGAACAAAAATGGAACATCGAGGTTTGTTGAAAAAAGGCGCCAAAAAATCTGCCGTAAGTCAAAAAAAGGGCCTATTCGGCGACCACGCCCAAGGCGTCCCGCAGGGTGAAGGTGCCGTTGAAAATCGCCCGGCCGACGATGGCGCCCGCGATGTTGGGCAAGTAGTGCAAGGTTGAAATATCGTCCAGGGATTTGACCGTGCCCGAGCTGATCACCGACAAAATCAACGAACTGGCCAAGTCCGTGGTGGTGGCCAGGGTGCTTTCCGGATGGTCCGCGTCCCGGTCGATGTCGGTGAAGATGATCCCGGCCAGGTCCAGCAGCTCGAATTGACGGGCGAATTCCAGCGGCGTCCAGGCGGTGTGGGTTTTCCAGCCTTCGCACACCACCTGCCCGCCCCGGGCGTCCACCGAGACAACCACCTTGTTGGGAAAGTGAGCGGCCGCGTCCTTGACGATTTGCGGCTCGACCACGGCGGCAGTGCCGATCACCACCCGGCCCGCGCCCTTTTCCATCCAATGCTCCACGGCGGAATGGGTGCGAATGCCGCCGGCCACCTGCACGGGGATGTGGACGCTGTGGATGATTTCTTCAATCAGCGCGGCGTTGTTACTTTCCTTCTGCGCCACCGCGTCCAAATCCACCACATGAAGCCAATGGGCACCGTCGGCGGCGAAGTCTTTGGCCGTGGCCACGGGATCCACGTCGTAAACGACCGGCTGGTCCATTTCGCCGCGCACCAAATTCACGCATTTGCCGTTTTGCAATTCGATATTCGGAAAGATAATCATGGTGTCGCCTCGTGCTGATACCAAGGTCTATAATAATGGAACGAATCATCTCTAAAGGCAAACCAATGTTTCACCGTCCAACCGGCGTCGGGAAGGAAATTCATGGCTATTTCAGATCTACCGCAAGCATGGCAAAAGACCCCCGGCGGGCGCACGCGGGCCCGCGGGCTGGGCTTGACCTTTGACGGCCACCCCGGGCCGCACAACGGCATCACCGACGTGCCGGGCCTGGCGGTGGGCTATTGCACCCTGATTTCAGGCAGCGGCCCCTTGAAGGTAGGCCACGGCCCGGTGCGCACGGGGGTCACGGCCATCCTGCCCCGGGGGCAGGGGGACGTGGCAACTCCCGTCTTCGCCGGCCTGTGCAGCCTCAACGGCAACGGGGAGCTGACCGGCGCCCACTGGATCGAGGAAGCGGGGCAGTGCGGCGGCCCCATTACCATCACCAACACCCATTCCTGCGGCATCGCCCGGGACGCCAGCATCAAATGGGCGGCCCAGCGCATATCCCATGATCTCATGGACAACGTGGGGCTGCCCGTGGCGGCGGAGACCTTCGACGGCTTTTTGAACGACATCAACGGGTTCCACGTCACCGAGGCGGAGGTGTTTCAGGCCCTCGACGCCGCCGCCTCGGGGCCCGTCGAAGAGGGCAGCGTGGGCGGCGGCACCGGCATGATCGCCTACGAGTTCAAGGCGGGCTCGGGCACCGCCTCCCGCGTGGTGAATCATGGTGACGCCGCCTATCGTCTGGGCGCCTTTGTTCAAGCCAATTTCGGCCGGCGCGAAAACCTGACCATCGCCGGTGTCCCGGTGGGACGCGACCTTATGGAAGGCCGGATCAAGGAGACCCACGGGACCGAGCCGCCCGATGGCTCCATCATCGCGGTGATCGCCACCGACGCCCCGCTCATGCCCCATCAGCTCAAGCGTCTGGCCCGGCGCGTGGGGCTGGGCATCGGCCGCTCCGGGGCCTGCGCCTATAACGGCTCCGGCGACATATTCCTGGCCTTTTCCACCGCCAACCCGGAGGCCATGCGCGCAACCGACGCGCGCGTGCAGAATTTCGCCTTTCTGCCCGACCCCAGTTTGGACCCCTTCTTCGAGGCGGTGATCCAGGCCACCGACGAAGCGGTCATCAACGCCTTGATCGCCAACGAGACCATGACCGGCCGGGATGATCATCAAGTGGTGGCCTTGCCCCACGACGGGCTGATGGACCTCATGACCCGCTTCCGCTAGAAGGGGCCAAGATCCTATTCCTCAAGGAACCGCCCATGACCCGAGAACCGCCCATCGATCCCGCGCTGGAACAAGGCTATAACCTGCGCCTGCACCGCAATGACGTGGACGACGTGATTGCCGGCTGGACCGAGCGGAGCGCCGCCTTTCGCAAAGGCGCGGACTGCCGGCTGGACCTCAGTTACGACGAGGGGCCGCGGCAGCGGCTCGACGTATTTTTCAGCGGCACCCCCGATGCGCCCCTCTTGGCCTTCATCCATGGCGGCTACTGGCAGCGGGGCGACAAGTCGATTTATAGCTTTCTTGCCGAGCCATTCCTGGCGCGGGGCATTGACGTGGCCCTGATCGGCTATCCGTTGTGCCCCCAGGTTTCGGTCACGGACATCGTGGCCAGCATCAGAACGGCCCTGGCATGGCTGTGGCGCCAAGCGCCGTCGCTGGGCCTCAGCCAAGACCGCCTGCACCTCAGCGGTCATTCCGCCGGCGGGCAGCTGACGGCCATGGCGCTGACCACCCCCTGGCCCGAGCTGGCCTCCGAACTGCCGGCCGACCTGATCAAGACCGCCGTGCCCATCAGCGGCATATTTGACGTGGCGCCCCTCCGCCACACCAGCATCGGCGATGCTCTGTCCTTGGGCGCGCAAGAGGCCCGGGACAACAGCCCTAGCCTTCTGCGGCCCGTCGGCGCCGCCCCCCTCTTGGTCGTCCTGGGCAACGGGGAGACCCCGGCCTTCCACGGTCAGGCCGACCACCTGATCACCCAGTGGCAAGGGCTGGGCGCTTCCATGGAGAAATGGGCGGAACCCGAGGTCGATCACTTTGACGTGCTCAACCGCCTCGCCGCAGCGGATAGCGCGTTGTTCAAAAAGGTCGCGGCCCAGGTCCAGACAGTCT
>JANQKX010000433.1 GCA_028280915.1 Kiloniellaceae bacterium | reverse complement strand
GCTCGGCCAGGTAGGTTTCCATGAGCGGTTTGATATAGGCGTTGGACACCGTCGTGCAGAGGCGGTCGAATTCCCGGACCTCGGGCGAGACCTCGGACGACAGGGAGACGGACAAGCCCGGCGCCCGCGCGCGCACCGCCTCCCGAACGGCTAATTCGTGCGCCGGGTTGGCATAGCTGTGGAGAAAACAGACCGCCAGGCTTTCCACCCCGGCCGCCACGGCGGCGTCGATGGCGGTGTTCAGCGACTCCCGATCCAGTTCCTCTATCACTTTGCCCGTGACGTCGACCCGCTCGCGGACCGGGAACATACGGTCTCGCGGCACGATCAGATCGGGCTTTTCCAGGTTGATGTCGTATTGGTCGTAGCGCCGTTCATAGCCGATCTCGAGCACGTCGCGGAAGCCTTCGGTGATTATGACCCCGACGGCCGCGCCGCGCCGCTCGATCAGCGCGTTGGTCGCCAGCGTGGTGCCGTGAATGACCGATCCGAACGCGGCCGGATCAATGCCGGACAGCTCAAGCCCATAGCCGATGCCGCGCAGGACGCCGTCGACCGGCCGCTCGGTGGTGGTCAAGGTCTTTGCCGTCTTGATCTCGGCGCCGACTTCGATGGCGATGTCGGTAAAGGTACCGCCGATGTCGACGGCGAGACGAGGGCGATGGCTTTCGGTCATGTTGTCTTCCGTAACATTTGGTCAGGGCGAAAAAAAGCGCCCTGAAAAAATCCCAGGTCGTGTAACAGAAATCGGGTCCGCCCCCCACAGCCGGCGGAACCGGCCGAGGGGGACGGGAAATCTAGGCTCGCAAGGCTCAGCTAAACCACCAGCGTTCGAACATCTTGCCGCCGTCCTTGTCCCAGTTGCCGGCGACGGTGTCCGGGTGGGCCAAGTTGCCCCGATGGGCCATGATGTGATTGGCGAACATGGGAATGGCAACGCCCCCTTCGTCCCGCACGATGCGCTGAATTTCCAGGTACATCTCCCGCCGCTTGGCCTCCTCGAGCTCGGCCCGCGCTTCCTTGAGCAGCGCGTTGAATTGGTCGTGCTTCCAGAAGCTGTCGTTCCAGGCCGAGGTGTCGGCGTAGGCATCGGTGAACATCCAGTCCTCCGTCGGGCGGCCGGACCAATAACAGGCGCACCAGGGTTTTTTCATCCAAACGTCGGACCAATAGCCGTCGTTGGGCTCGCGGATGACCTCGATGTTGATGCCGGCCTTGGCCGCGTGTTCCTTGATCAGCACCGCCGCGTCGACGGAGCCGGGGAAGCCCGCATCGGCCGCGCTGAGTTGCACGTTGATGCCGCCGGCCTTGTCGGCGTGGTACTTGGCCTTGTCCGGGTCATAGGCGCGCTGTTCCAGTTCGGCGGCGTGGAAGCGATTGGCCGGCGAGATGGGATGGTCATTGCCCAGGGTGCCATAGCCGCGCAGGACTTTCTGCAGCAGATCCTCCCGGTCCATGGCGTACTTGAGCGCCAGGCGCACGTCATTGTTGTCGAAGGGCGCGGTATCGGTCCGCATGGGGAAGGTGTAGTGCAGCGTGCCGACCACATCTAAAACGTTGACCTCCGGCACCTCCTGCAAACGACCCGCCGTTTTCACGTCGACCCGGTCGATGATATCCACCTCACCGGTGATCAGGGCGTTCTGACGCGCCGTGGGATCGGCGATGGTAATGGCCTCGCCGGAATCGAAGTGGGCCCGGTCCGCCAGGAAGAAGTTCGGATTGCGCTCGAACTCGATGCGCACGCCCGGCTCGTGCCGAACCACCTTGTAGGCGCCGGTGCCGATGCCGGAGGCGGCGTCCACATTGCCGTCGGGCGCGGGCAGAATGCCCAGTTGCGGCGCGGCCAGCAGGAAGGGGAAGTCGGCGTTGCCGTCCTTCAGTTCGAATACGACCACATGATCCCCGTCCGCTTTCATGCCGGCGATCTGGTCGACGATGCCCTTGGCGGGCGATTTTGACTCTTCGCCGCCGTGCAGGTTCATGGTCGCGATCACGTCGGTGGAATCCAGCGACTTGCCGTCGTGGAATTCGATGCCGTCGCGCAGCTTGACCGTCCAGGTCTTGGCATCCGGCGACGCCTCATAGGACTCGGCCAAAAGTGGATTGAGGCTGCCGTCCGGGTTGACCTCGGTCAGGTGACTGTGGACGGTGAAAAAAGTCATCTGCACCAGGTCGTTGGAGGACGAGGTTGCCGGGTCCATGGAGTCCGTCGTCGAGCCATGCGCGGACCCAAGGCGAAGATGGCCGCCTTTGTTCGGCGTCGCCGCGCGGGCGCCGGCCGCGGGCCATGCGGTGATGGCGGCGCCGGCCGCGGCCATTTTTAAGGCGTCTCTGCGGGAAAACTTCGTGATCATCCTGTGAGTCCTTTCATGCTTTTTGGGTTTTTAGGCAAACGCTCCATAGACCAATCAATCAACGCGCGGCGCTTGCGAAGCGGGGGGCGCCGCGCCCGGAACAAACTCATCCCGCCCGCCGACCTTGGCAGGTGGACAGCAATGCAAAACACGTCAAAGAGGGGATCTGAGCTAGGCGTTTGCCTGACGATGGTGACGCGGCTGGAGCGCTGGTCGCGACCCTTTTTGCGAAACCGGTACCGCCAGATTTTCAGGGGATCTTTTTATTTCAGATCTTGGAGCACCAAACGCACGAGCTGATTTGGCGCTCCGCCTGGGCGGTGCGTGTCACGCAAACGCCTTCATCGACAGACAAGGTTGGACTTGTCGGTGCGCCTGCAATGGCAATTTATCAGATCGACAAACATTTTTTTGGCCTGGTGCAGTTTCACCGCATTTAAGAGCCAGGTTGGATATCCTGTCAATGGAATTTTACGATCACGGAAAACGCCCGGGCCGGGCGCCGGTCGGCCGGACGGTTCACTGCGTGTGATCCTCGCCGCCGTTGAGACTTGCCGCTTGACCAAGGGGTTTTGTCACGCAAGCATGGACCTCTCTCGCGAGACGTCGCAAGCGATCGGTTAAGCAAACTCCCTGGACCGGCTCATGGACGGTGTCACTGAACATTTCGGGTTTATCCTCTTGCCCGGCTTTCCCCTGGCCCCCGTCGCCTCGGCGGTGGACGTCTTGGCCTTGGCGAACTACGTGAGCGAAAAGGAGCTTTACCGCTGGCACACCTTGGCCTTGGACAGCGATAGTGTCACCGCCATGAACGGCTTCCGGTCCTTGGTGGATTTTAGTCTTCAGTCGGCGCCGTCCCTGGACAGCGTCACGCTGTGTTGCGGCATCGGCGGGCACAGGTTCAAGCAACCCGGCCTTCTCAATTGGCTGCGAAACCAATACGCCGCCGGGCTGAAAATCGGCGCCATCTCCACGGGCAGCTGGGTTCTGGCCCGGGCGGGCCTGCTTCATGACAAGCGCTGCACCATCCATTGGGAAGACTTGTCGGCCTTTCGCGAGACCTATCCCAAGCTGCGCATCACGGATGAGATTTTCGCCATCGACGGCCGGATTTTTACCTGTTCCGGTGGCTCCGCGGCCACGGACATGTTTTTGTCCTTCGTGGCCACGGCCCATGGGCTGGAACTGGCCACGGCCGTCGCCGAGCAGCTGGTCCACGGCCGCACCCGGCCCAATCACATGCACCAGCGGCTGGCGGTGCCCGAGCGCATCGGGATCAACAATCACCTGCTCATCAAGGCCATCGGCTTGATGGAGAGCCATATGGAAACGCCCCTGTCCCAGGGCGCCATCGCCGAGCGTCTAGGGGTGTCCCGGCGCCACCTAGAACGGCTTTTCCGCAGCAACCTGGGCCGCACGCCCCAGCTTTATTACCGGGAAATCCGCTTGAACAACGCCCGCACTTTGCTGCGTGCCACGGCTTTGTCCGTGGCGGAGGTGGCCTTTGCCTCGGGCTTTAGCTCGGCCTCCTATTTCGCCAAATGTTATCTGGGGCAGTATGGCAAAATGCCGACGCGGGAGCGCACTTGGTCCACACACAAAAAGAGGATCTCATCGTGAGGAACGCCATCATCGCCAAGGACGCCCCTTTTGGGGCCGGCCCCTATTCGCCGGCGATTCGTGCCGGGGACTTTCTGTTTCTGTCGGGTATCGGCGCCCTGCATCCCGAAACGCACGAGATCCTGGGCGATGACGTGGTGGCCCAGACCCGGCAAACCATGGCGAACATTCAAGCCATCCTCAGGGCGGCCGGGGCCGGCTTGGATCAGGTGATCAAAATGGATGTCTATCTGCAGCATCCCGAGGACTATGAAGCCTTTAACAAAACCTACGAGGAATACTTTGAGCCGCCTTATCCGGCACGCTTGACCGTGGGCGCTGGCCAGGTCTGGGACATGCTCATCAAGATGGATTGTATTGCTTACCTCAAGCCGGATTGAGGCCCGATGGGCCCTTTCCTCCGCGTCAGGTCGCCAAATTGCCGAAGTCGCATGAGTTCTGTCTGATGTCGCATCAGTAATTTCTCGCAGGCGCGTTTGGCCTTAAACCAGAGTGACACTGCAAAGAACCCCCTTGGGATCGAACGGCGCCGCGCCTTTCGCGCGGGCTTGGTCATGTTGACCGGGAAAACCGGGAGGGGTCTTTGCCCATTAGGGAGGAGGCGACATGTCCAAGTCTCAAGAGCGTCGGCGTCTGGTCGATGACGCCATCAGCGATATTCGACACATCATGGCGTCCGGCCCCAGCGTCGAGAATTTGGAAAAGGGAAGGGCCCGCTTGATTGAACTGGCGGCGCAGCGGGAGTACTTCACCTTCGAGGACTTCCCTTTGCCGACGGACGATGCCTTGGAATGCTCCTACCTCATCCACGAATATGACGACGGCAGTTATTCTCTCTACGTCAACGCGGGCGCCTCTCATCAGTATTACGCCCCCCACGATCATGGCGATGCCTGGGCCATCATTGCCGGGGTGAGAGGCCGCGAGTGCCACCAATTGTACCTCAAGCGCCGGGATGATGAGCCGGGTGAGGGGCCCCTGGTTCACAAGGGGGAGCTGATCGTGGCCCCCGGCACGGCGGTGACCATGCAGCCCGACGGCATTCACGAGGTCAATGCCATGGACGGCCAGCCCCTGCTGCACCTCCACCTTTACGCCCATAACTTCGTGCTTCAGGGGGAGCGTTGTAAGTACGACCTGGAAAAGGGCGAAGCCCAGCGTTTCACCCTGGACGAGTTGGGCAGCATTTCCGATGCCCGTTAAGATCAAGAGCGCGTGGGGCAAGGCTTTACAGCAAAGGTGACAGAAGTGACGCTGACCTTAGACACCGTACGAAAAATTTTGGACCATGCGTTCAGCGGCCCCCGGGTTCACCCCTCCATTCTCCTGGCCGCCGCCGTGGTGGACGCCCAGGGTTACGCCCTGAACTTGACACGCGAACCGGGCGCGCCACCGCTGCTCCTGGACATCGCCGAATCCAAGGCCAAGTCCTGCGTGGTCATCGGGATGCCCACCCGGGCGATCATGGATTTGGCAAAACGCAAGCCGACCTGGTTCGAAAGTGCCTCCAGGGTAGCGCAAAGCCGGGTGGGGGCACCATTGTGGGGAGCGCTGGGCGGGGTCATCATCCGCGATGACGCGGGGACCCTGCTCGGCGCGGTTGCCATTGCCGGGGACACAGGCGCCGGCGACGAGGCCCATGCCAAGGCGGCCATCGAAAGCGTAGGGTTGGTCGCCGATGTCACCGGGCTGGATGTGGAGTGGTGAGCTTTGCCTTTCCCCGCTCAGGACTTCAAAAATCTGGCTAATAAAGAATTATTTGACGAGGGTCAGTAATGGAAAAGCTGCACGGAAAACGAATCGCCATCATCGGCGCGGGCGCCATCGGCGGCGCGGTGATCGACCGCCTGGTGAAAGGGACTGGGTGTCGGCCCGGAGACATCACCGCGGTCGAATGCGACGACAAAAAACGCGAAAGAATGGCTCGAGACTTCGGCGTCAAGATCACAGCCGATCCAGCAGAGGCGGCCGGGTCGGACCTGATCGTCATCGCCGTGCCGCCGCCCGTCGTGGCCGACATTTTGGCGGCGCTTCATGACCGCTTGGGTCCTGGTCCCGTGATCGTCTCCTTCGCCGCCGCCTTGCCCTTGGATTTCTTGGAAACCCTTTTGCCGTCGGGCACGGCGGCCGTGCGGGTAAACCCGAACGCCCCCTCGTTGGTCGGGGCAGGCTACAATCCCGTCGCCTACGGCACGCAGGTAAGCGGGGAGGCGCGCGCCCTCGCCGACGCCTTCCTCGCGGTGCTTGGCAGCTCCGTCCAGGTCTCCGACGCGCAGATGAACCTCTACACCGCCCTGACGGCCGTCGGGCCCACTTACTTTTTGCCGGTGTTCGACGCCATGGTCGCGGCGGGTTTGAACGGCGGTCTCTCCCGCGAGTTCGCCATTGCCGCGGCGGTGGAAACGGCGCGGGGCACCGCGTCCATGGTCTCGACCCGGGCAGAAAGCCCCGAAGACCTGAGACTCTATACCGGACTAAGGCCGTTGGACCACGGTGTGGCGAGGGACGCCGTCAAGGCGGCCATCGACGACGCCTTCGCCCGCATGGGTGCCGTGCAAGAAAAAATAACCGGCGCGTGAGGCAAGGAAAAGGCCGTGGACCTGTTGGCTCAGTCCGTGGTCGGGCAGCATTATGTCCCCTGCACCAGCGATCCCTCCGCAACACGTCCCCTCAATCCTCGTCCGGGGAAACCGAGCGGCGTGTTTTCGCGACCAGCCAATCTCTCAATGCCCGGACCGGCGGGCGCTCCAGGGCATCGGGGGCATGGACCACATGGTAGGCTTTTGACGGGCTGAGGGCCTGGGGCCAGGGGCGGATCAGGGTTTGCGATGCGATTTCGTCGGCCACCAAGGGGAACACCCCAAGGCCGATGCCCTGACCGCTCATGATGGCCTGCAACAGCACGTTGGTATCCTCCACCACCGTGCCCCTGGCGGCCAGGTGTGGGTCGGCGCCCGCAAGCGTCAGCCAAGCGCGCCAATCCTCCCGGTCCCGCTGGTGCAGTAGGGGAGTCTGTTCCAGCGTCTCAAGGGTCAACCCCGCCGCCGGGACGAAGGCTGCGCCCGGCGCGTGCACGGGGGAGAGGGAGACTGCCATGATGGGGGTCGCCGTCAGCCCCGGCCAACGGCCGTCGCCCCAGGCAATGGCGATGTCGTAGCGATCCATCTGCAGCACCACGGGCAGGGGCGTGTGGTGTATGCGCAGATCCGTACCCGGTTGATGGGACAAAAAGGCGCCCAAGCGCTTCGCCAGCCACCGCGCGGCGAAGATGGGCCCCACGCCCAGGGTGACCGTCTGTCGGTTGGGCGCCACCATGAAGCGGTCCACGGCCTCGTCAATCGCGCGGAAGGCGGGCCGCAAGGTGCGCGCCAGCTCGGCGCCTTCCGTGGTCAGGGCCACTTTTCGGGCGGAACGGACAAACAACTCCCGGCCCAAGGCGGCTTCCAAACCGCGGATGCGGTGGCTGACCGCCGTCGGCGACAGGTTCAGCTCCTGGGCGGCGGCCTGGAAGCTCTGAAGGCGGGCCGCGACCTCGAAGGCGCGCAAACCGGAGAGGGAGACGTTCATAGCACTATAGATGACGTTTCTTCATCTATTATACGAATTAATATCCTTTGTCACAGGTAATTCAATGTTTCACTCTGCAGATAGATGAATTGAATGCGTTTTGCAGAGATGAGCGATCCATCCCAGAGCAGCCGGCGGGGGCGCCGGGAACGCCTGGCCGCGCGGCGGAAGACGGCGGAAGATACCAGCGATAGCTCTTGGATGGGGCCGGTGGGCGGCCGCTACGCCCCGCTGTCCGAGCCGGAGGTGGCACAAATCCACGCCGCGGTGCTGGATCTCTTGGAGACCCTGGGGCTGTCCCAGGCGTCCATCGGCATGGTGGAACGGGTGACCGCCCGGGGCGGCCGCTTGACCGACGCGGGGCGCCTGCTCTTCCCCCGGCCCCTGGTCGAGGACGTGCTGGCCGGCCTGCGCCGCGATGTCATGCTGGCCAGCCGCCGGGAGGGATACCGCCTGGACTTGACCGGCAGCCGGGTTCACACGGGCACCGGCGGCGCGGCGCCGAAGATCCTCGACTTGACCACCCATCGCTACCGGAACACCACGATCGGCGATCTTTACGACATGGCCCGGGTGGTCGATGTGCAGGAGCACATCCACTTTTTCAGCCGCCCGGTGGTGGGGACCGACGCGCCCGATCCGCTGACGCTGGATGTGAACACGCTCTATGCCTGCCTGGCGGGGACTTCCAAGCACGTCTGCATCAGCGTCACCCTGCCGGAGAACGTGCGGCCCGTCGCCGAGATGTGCTACCGGGTCGCGGGCGGCGAGGCGGCTTTCCGGGCGGCGCCCTTCCTGACCATCATGGCGGCCCATGTGGTCCCGCCCATGCGTTTTGCGACCGAGGCCTGCGAGGTTGTGGAGCAGGCCGTGCGTCATGGCCTGCCCGTGCAATTGATCTCGGCCGGGCAAATGGGGGCCACCAGTCCCGTGACCCTGGCCGGCTCCATCGTGCAGGCGGTGGCC
>JANQKX010000182.1 GCA_028280915.1 Kiloniellaceae bacterium | reverse complement strand
CGATTGGTCCGCCTGGCCGGGCGGAGGGGGCGGCTTTCAAGGGGCCGTGGAGATGTGCAACAACAACGGCGCCTGCCGCAAACTCAGCGGTGGCGCCATGTGCCCCTCCTATCGTGTCACCCGGAACGAAAAGGATCTGACCCGGGGGCGGGCGAACACGCTTCGCCTGGCGCTTTCCGGTCAGCTGGGTCCCGACGCGCTGACGGCCGACGAAACCTGGGAAGCCCTGGAACTCTGCGTGGGCTGCAAGGCCTGCAAGCGCGAATGCCCCACGGGCGTGGACATGGCCAAAATGAAAATCGAGATCGCAGCGGCGCGGGTCAAGGCGAAAGGGCTTTCCTTGCACGACCGCCTCGTCGCCTGGCTGCCCCGCTACGCGCCCGTCGCCGCCGCCCTGCCTTGGGCCTTTAATCTGCGCAACCATCTGCCCGGATTGGCCGCCTTGCTGGAAGGTCCAACAGGCTTTTCCCGCGCGCGCCAGCTGCCCGCCTGGCGTGGCCGGCCGCCCCGCTTTCCGGAATCCGAGGGTCCCTCAAATGCCAAGACGGTGATCCTTTTCGGAGATACCTTTTCCAGCTATTTCGAGCCGGAAAACCTGACCGCGGCGCGGCGGGTGCTGCTGGCCGGCGGCTATCGGGTTTTGTCCCCGCGGCCCTGCGACGGGTCGCGACGGCCTTTATGTTGCGGGCGCACCTTTTTGACCGCCGGCGTGGTGGACCAGGCTCACGTGGAAGCGCGGCGCCTTCTGGCCGCCTATCTGCCCTTGATACGGGAAGGCGCGGTGATCGTCGGTCTGGAACCCTCCTGCCTCTTGACCCTGCGGGACGAGCTGACCGTCTTGCTGCCCGGTGAAGACAGCCGGATGATCGCCGACTCCGCGTTCCTGTTGGAAGAGTTCCTGGCTCGGGAAAAACCGAAGCTGCTCCTAAAACCCCTCGCGCGGAAGGCGCTATTGCACGGCCACTGCCACCAAAAGGCGTTCAATGCCATGGGGACGGTAAAGGACACCCTGGCCATGATCCCCCATTTGGACTTGGAGATTCCCGAGACAAGCTGTTGCGGGATGGCAGGCGCCTTCGGATATGCTACAAAAACCCGTGGGGTTTCCTTGCAAATGGCGGAACAGGACCTCCTGCCGGCCGTCCGCCAATGCGATGAAGAGACCTTGTTGATTGCCGACGGTACGTCCTGCCGCCATCAGATCTTCGACGGCAGCGGCAGACAGGCGCTGCATGTGGCGCGGATTTTGGAAATGGCCCTGGCGGAGACTGATCCGGTTGGGTAGCTAGAAAAACGTGAGAGGGCTTCGGTTTTGTCTGCTTTGAGTTCCGTGGGATCAATCGTACGCCGCTCGCTTCATGATGAATTGGTGGAACGCCTGCAAGCGCTGATCGTGGAGGGTGACCTGGTGGCCGGCGAAAAGGTGCCGGAAAAGGAACTCTGCGCTCAGTTCGGCGTTTCCCGCACCCCCATGCGCGAAGCCTTGAAGGTGTTGGCCTCGGACGGCCTTGTCAGCTTGACTCCCAATCGGGGCGCTTGGGTGACACAAATCACCCTCTCCGACCTGGAGGAGGTTTTTCCAGTCATGGGCGCGCTGGAAGCTCTGTCCGGCGAAATGGCTTGCGCCCGCATCTCGGACCGGGAGATCGCCCGTATCCGCAAATTGCACGACACCATGGTGGAGCACTACCGCAACCGGGATCTGCCGGCCTATTTCCGCCGCAACCAAGAGATCCACGAAGCCATCTTAAAGGCCGCCGACAACGCCGTGCTGTCCACCCAATACCGCACCTTGACCACCCGCGTGCGCCGGGCCCGCTACATGGCCAACATGTCCGAGGCCCGTTGGGCCAAGGCGGTGGAAGAGCATGAAGAGATCATTGCGGCCCTTGAAGCCCGCAACGGGCCGGAGCTGGCGGCTATCCTTAAACGCCATCTGGCCAACAAATTCGACACGGTGCGGGATTGGCTGGCGAACCAGCCCCAATCCGCCGGCTGAGGGTTGCCTAAGTTGACCGCCCGGATTGACGGCAGGGTCCGAAAAAAGGCAGGACGAGGGTGAGTGCCGGCATCTGTCTAACCCTTTCCGTGCCGCCGCATGGGGTCGCCGCCTTCGAGGACGCACTGGCCATTCTGGGTGGTGCCGTCGTGCGCGACGACATGGCGGAGCGCCCCCAAGCGCCGGTCACGCTTTCCGTCTATCTGTCCCAAGCACCGGATGACAGCCGTCTGCAAGAACTCTTGCAACGAACTGCCCTATCCGTGAATTGCCCGGTACCCGGGTTTCACCTGGAGGCCCTGCCCGACACGGATTGGGTGACGCTGAGTCAGGAAGCGCTGCCACCGATTCGCGCGGGCCGCTTTTACCTCTATGGTGCCCACAACGAGTCGCCGATTCCCACCGGCCTGATCCCCTTACAGGTGGAGGCCAATGCGGCCTTTGGCACCGGCCGCCACGAAACCACCATGGGCTGCCTGCTGACACTTTGCGACCTAGCCCGTAAGGAGCGGCCCCGGCGAATTCTGGATATGGGCTGCGGCTCGGGTGTCTTGGCCATGGCGGCGGCCCGTCTCTGGCCCTGCCGGGTCCTGGCGGTGGACAACGATCCGGTCGCGGTCCGGGTCGCCCGAGAAAACGCAGGCCTCAACGGTCTGGCCCGATCCGTCACCTGCGCCGTCAGCGACGGCTACCGCAGCGGCCGGGTGCGCCAAGATGGTCCTTTTGATGTGATCATCGCCAACATCCTGGCCCAGCCCCTGTGCCACATGGCCAAGGACCTGGCCCGCCATCTGGCACCTGGTGGTGTCGCCATCTTATCGGGCCTGCTTGCCAGCCAAGAACGGCAAGTCTTCTACCGCCACCGCGCCCTGGGGCTAAGGCTGTCGCGGCGCTATCCCTTGGGTGAGTGGACCACCCTGGTGCTTCGCAAGAAGGAGGTCAAATCGCGTGGGCCTGGCGAAACTCCTGATAGATATCCTGCAGGCGGCGGGTGAGCGGCCCCACCTGGCCATCACCGATATTCCGGTCATCGATGGTTAGCACGGGGCAGACAAACAGCGAGGCGGCGGTGATGAAAGCCTCGTCAGCCTCGTAACATTCGGTCAGGGTAAAGCGTCGCTCCGCGTTTTTCAGGCCCTTCTCCTCGGCCAAGGCCAGAACGGCTTTGCGGGTCACGCCGGGCAGAATGTCGTTGGATAGGGGCCGCGTCAGGATCTCGTCGCCCTTGATCATGAAAAAGCTGGAGCTGGAGCACTCGGTCACGAAGCCCTCGCCGTCCACCATCAAGGCCTCGTAGGCGCCCTTTTTGTGGGCCCGGCGCTTGGCCAGGGCCTGGCCCAGCAGATTGGTGGTCTTGATGTCCCGGCGCGCCCAGCGCAGATCCGTGGCGGATTGCAGGCGCACACCGGAGTGCTCGGCCTGGCGTTCCTGCAGCGGCAGGGCCTGGGAGAACATGAACACCGTGGGCGTCAGGCCGTCCGGCCAATCGAAGTCCCGTTCGGCCACGCCCCGGCTGATCTGCATATAGACCAAACCGTCGGTGATACCATTGCGGGCCACGAGTTCGCGGAAGGCGCTCAGGATCTCCTCGTCGCTCATGGGCGCCGGGATCTCAAGTTCCCGCAGGGAGCGGTGCATGCGCGCCAGGTGCCCGTCGAAATCGATCAGCTTGCCCTCATAAACCGCCGCCACTTCATAGATGGCGTCGGCAAAGAGCAACCCACGGTCAAAAATCGGCACCGTGGCCTGATCGACCGGCAGGTAGTCCCCGTTTACGTAAACGATTCGTGTCATGCTTTTTCACCCCGTCCCGGCCACGGCATTTTTTTGCCCATGGCCCAAAATCATGGCCCTAGATCACAGCGCTTCAGGGCCATTTTGGCCCCGCACCGGGGAGAGAGCTTAGGCGAAGCTTTCAGGCGCGCCAATGCCTTTTACACGGAAAGCAAAATTGGCGCCGTCAAAGCGGCGCCAATTCAACACGGATCCAATCAAGAGCAGACAGTCGCCCCGTTAAGCGGCCGAGGCCCGCTGGCGTTCGTTGTTGGCAGCCGAAGGCTGGCTCTTTTCGAAACCGAAGTATCCGGTCATAGGCTGCCAAAGATGCGGCAACACCCGTCCCCAGCCGCTGGGGCCAAGGTCGACGGACACATCGCGGCGTGGCGTCAGGTCGGCCAGGACCTGAGCATTGGTCTGACCCGCCATGACCAGACCCACCTGCTTTTCGATGTCGGCGCGGACGATACCGATGTCGTCCAGCATGCGGTCGGACAGATTGTCCAAAATCCGCACGGTCTGCCGGCGGCGGCGGGCTTCTGCCAGCCGGCGGGACAGCCGTTTGATCAGGCCGTCACGCGGCGCGGCGTTTGATCCGGTTTCAACGGGACGGCCATAGATACGGGCGACAATATCACCCCGTTCGATGCCGATATCCCGCAGCATGCGATCGTCCATCTGTTGGAGTTGCGCTACCATCTGGCGATTGTTCAACCAACGGCGCAAAGCAGCAAATACGCCACGACTCCGGATCTGGCCGGCCTCGGGGGTTTCCTGGGTGCTTTTCGCCGTCCGAACAATAGATTGTTCATTCAGGGTCAAGCTGGTCATCGATATCTCCTGTGTCTTCAAGCTAAGGGCCAAAGTGGGCGCTTCGGCGCGCGTCGTTGACCTCGTTCATAGGCGGGAATCTAGGCCTTCCATGCCACAAGGCCAGCAGATTTATTGCACTGCAGCAATGCGTGCCGAGCATGGCGGATTAACAAACTCTTGCCATTAATTTAGGCCAGCGCCAGTCACTTGAATCGGAACCCGCCCATGCCTAATCTTGCAATGGTGGGCACGCCATCGCGCGCCCACTGTCCAATCTGCCGGCCAATCCGCCGGCGATGTCGGTCCAACACATGTAAGCGAGGGCGCCAAAGCATGCCGACGATGACCCAGCGACGGATGACACAGCGACTGGCCGATCTGCGGGCCGAACTCAAGGCGCGAGACCTGGATGGCTTTTTGGTGCCCAAGGCCGATGAACACCAGGGTGAATACGTCCCGCCCCATGCGGAGCGCCTGGCCTGGCTCACCGGCTTCACCGGTTCGGCGGGGATCGCGGCGGTCTTGGCGGAGAAAGCGGCGGTTTTTGTCGATGGCCGCTATACCCTGCAAGTGCGCGATCAGGTGGACGGCGCCCTTTTCGACTTTCGCCATGTCAGCGACGCGCCCCTGGGCGATTGGCTGCTGGAGACCCTGAGTGACGGCGCCTCTGTGGGCTATGACCCCTGGCTGCACAGCAAAAGCGGCATCGCCCGCCTGACGTCAAAGCTCAGCAAAGCAGGGATCAGTCTGGTCCCCGTGGACGGCAACCCCTTGGACAAGGTGTGGCAGGATCAGCCGCCCCGTCCCGTGGCGCCGGTTGAGATCCATCCCATGAAATATGCCGGCCAAACGGCCGAGGAAAAGCGCCTCGAACTGGCCGACGGCCTGACCCAGCAAAGCGCCGATGCGGTGGTCTTGACCCTGCCGGATTCCATCGCCTGGCTGCTGAACATCCCCGGCGCGGACGTGCCGTGCACC
>JANQKX010000405.1 GCA_028280915.1 Kiloniellaceae bacterium | reverse complement strand
GCGCAAAAGGCCCAGGGGGGCGACGACATGGCGCGGATCGTCGACGGATTGGCGGCAAGCGGGGCCAGCGCGATCCTGGCCCTGAACAAGATCGATCTGGTGGCCCGGCCCAAGCTTTTGGCCTTGGCCCAGGAGCTGAGCACGCGGGGCGTCTTTTCCCAAATCTTCATGATCTCAGCGGAAACCGGGGACGGGGTGGAGGACCTGATCGCCCATCTGGCCGGGCTCATGCCGCAAAGCCCCTGGCACTTCCCCGAAGACCAGCTTTCCGATGCCTCCCTGCGGGACATCGCGGCCGAGGTAACGCGCGAAAAACTGTTTTTGAACCTGCACCAGGAACTGCCTTACTCCCTGACCGTGGAGACGGAAAACTGGGAGGACTTCGATGACGGCGCGGCCAAAATCCAGCAGGTGATTTATGTGACAAAGCCCCAGCACAAGGCCATGTGCCTGGGCAAGGGCGGCGCCCGTATCAAGGCCGTGCGCGCGGCGGCGCAAAAGGAATTGGCCAATTTCCTCGGTCGCCCCGTCCACCTTTTCCTTTTCATCAAGGTGCGGGAAAAATGGCTCGACGAGCGGGAGCGTTATAGCGCCATGGGCCTGGATTTCGACGCCTAGGGAAGAGCCGGAGAGGCGGTTCCTTAGTGGTTGTCGCTTGCTTTCCATTCGCTGGGGCTTTGGCCGGTGAGTCGGCGGAATTCACGGTTGAAATTGGATTTTGTGTTGAAGCCGCTGCCCAGCATGGCCGCGGTGACCGAGGTGCCCTTCTCCAACTGGGCGCAAGCATGGCGGATGCGATAGCCGTTGATGTGGCGGGAGACGTTGGCGCCCGTTTGCCGGTTGACGGCGGCCGAGAGCTGTTTGGCGGGGAGTCCCAGGCGCCGGGCCAAACGCACCAGGGTGAGCTCTGGGTCCAAGTAGAGTTTTTCGCCTTCCAACAGCCGGTTCAGTTTTTCCAGGGTGTCGACGTCTTGTTTGGCGGCCTCCGGGTTTTCGGCATATCCGTGGTCGGCGGGGGGGCCTTTTGAGTCAGGTGCTTCACGTTCGCCGGCGACGTTGGGCGACAGACTGAGAAGGCCGATGACGAGCAGGGCAATTGAGGAGAATAGGCTCAAGATCCAGGGCTGAAGCCAACTTTGGCCACTGTAAAGAACCACATTGACCAATATGTCGCTGAAGGCGGAAACCAGGAAAAGATAAGCGATGGCCCGCCAGATTAGGGCCGGGGTGCGTCCGGCCTCCAAGCGGGCCAGGGGCAGATCATCGTTCTTTTGCCGCAAAAGCTGGAGTATTCGCAGTCCGTAAAGGGCGAACACCGCGATCAAGAGTGGGTCGATCGCTATGGGGAAGACCACAACAACGGTCGCCGTGACCAAGGGCACCAGGAGATGGGGCCAGATGTGGCAAAGCTCCCCACGGCCAAAGGCACTGACCTGGAAGGCGATCCAGGCCAAGGGCGGAATGGCGCTGGCCGTGATGGGCTGGATGGGCAAAAGGAACCCGACGCCGTAGTGCTGAGCAAGGGCGACGATCACGTTTTGTATGGCACACGCGAAGAGTAGGGCCGCCATAAGAGGCGAGATATTCCGGCCCAGCACGGCGCGGGCGAACAAAAACGCCAGCACGATGGCCACGAACATCTGTATGGGCAGGGTTAGCATGTACCGCCTCTGTCAAGCATTCAGGGCAAAGGTCCTAAAACCGGTTTTTGTACCTCGCAAATCCGGTTCTAGGACGCGCCGGGGCCATGTGATGGACAAATTAGGGGTCCGTCAACATCAACGAATGGGAAAGGACCCCTATCATGACACGCAAGCTTGTTGTTTTGGCCAGCGGCTTTGTGACCGGCCTCACCATTGGCCTAGCCGCGCTCAATGCCCAGGGTGAAACCTTGGCCGGGTACGATCGATTTGCCGTGAAAGCGGCTCACCGGGCCAGCCCCATTGCCGCCTCGATCTGGTATCCTGTTGGCACCCCGACGTATCGGGCGCAGATCGGTGAAAACGCGCTCTTTAAGGGCACCCGGGCCTACGTGGGCGCGGCCCTTGCCGAGGGTCCGCATCCGCTGATTCTATTGTCCCACGGCTCAGGCGGCAATATGGACGGCCTGTCATGGCTGTCCTCGGAACTGGCTCTGCGCGGGGCGATGGTCCTGGCGGTCAACCATCCGGGCAGCACCACGGGCGATTCATCGCCGCGGCGTTCCGTCAGGTTGGGCGAGAGGGCGGCAGATCTGAGCGCCGCTTTGGACCAGCTTCTGGCCAATCCGGCTTTTAGGCCCTTTGTGGACCGCAGCCGGATTTCTTCACTGGGCTTTTCCTTGGGCGGTGCCACCGCGCTAAACCTGGCTGGACTGCGCTTCGACCGGGGCGCCTATGGGGACTATTGCGCCGCGAATGAAGGCCAAAGCGAGGACTGCATCTTCCTCCAAAAAGGCGGTGTGGATATTGGGGACTTGCCCGAAAGCTTCGCCGCGGATGGCAGGGATTCCCGCGTGACGTCCGCCGTGGCCATTGATCCCGGCATGAGCTATGCCGTCGATGAGGAGACCATCAAGAAAACAATGTTACAGATCCTCTTCATCAATCTGGGCGAGGATACCTTGTGGGCGGCGGCGGATGTGAGCCCGGCCGGCAGCGATTTAGCCAGGCGCTTGAGCAACGGCACGCGTGTGGTGGTGGCGCCAGGTCACCACTTCACCTTTTTGGCCGAGTGCAAGCCACAAGGCGCGGCCGCCTTGGCCGCTGCCGAGGACGATCCTATTTGCAACGATCCGGAAGGAACGAAACGGGCAACGGCCCATGCCCAGATCGTCGAACATATCGCCCGGTTTTTGGACCTGGCCTCTGGCCTATAGCGCCAGTTGTCTTTCATGGCCAAATGTCGGCTCCCTTCGCGGCGGAATTGGGTTATGGTCTGACGGACAAGTCCCTTCCCCAGTGACGAGGAGCCGACAGATGTCGATCGAGAGCCACAAGGACCTGGCGCGCCGCGGGATCATGCTATGGGCGGCGGCCGCAGAGGATGCCGACAGCCTTTTCGCGCCCGGCTATCAAAACCATCAGGCGCCCAGCGTGGAAGGTGGTACGCAAACCTTGGATCTGGCCGGATGGCAAAGCCTGGTCGAGGGGCACCGGGCCAATTTCTCCCATGGCAAGATCGAAATTTTGCTGCAGGTGGGGGAGGGTGATCTGGTGGTCACCCGTTGGCGCTTCACCTTCACCCAGACCGCCGACTTCATGGGCTGCCCGCCGCGGGGCGGCGAAATCACCTGGGGCGGCGTTCAGGTCGACCGGTTCGAAGGCGACAAAATCGCCGAAAGCTGGGTCGACTGGGACATGTACAGTTTCTTCAAGGGCGTCGGCCTGTTGAAGGAATGAGGCCGCCGGCGGCGGTTTTGGCGCTTTTATCGAATTTTGGAAACTACCTGGCGGAGACGGTTTGACATGGATGTATCGGGAAAAAAAGCGGTGGTGTTCGGCGGCACCTCGGGTATCGGTCTGGCGACGGCCCGGCAACTGGCGGAGCTGGGGGCGGAGGTCATCGCCATCAGCCGGGACCCCAGCAAGGCCGGCGCGCCCGGGCCCGGCATTTCCCTCCGGCAAGGCGACGTGCGGGATCGGGAGGGGCTGACGGCCACCCTGGCGGCGCTGGCGCCCTACGACATTTTGATCAGCGCCGCCACCGGCGGGGAGCGGGCTTTCGGTCCGTTCCTGGAGATGGACCTGGACGGCTATCAAGCCTCTTTCGATAAGCTCTGGGGCTATGCCAACGTGGTGCGTTTGGGCGCCGGGCATCTGAGCGATAACGGTGCCATCGTCCTGGTCTCCGGCTATCCGGCGCGGTCGACCGAGGTGGGCATGATCGCCCTGGGTTCGGTCGGCGCGGCGGTCGAGGCCTTCGCCCGCTACGTGGCCCGGGAAATCGCGCCCCGGCGTATCAACGTGGTCTCGCCGGGCTTCATCGATACGCCTTTGTTCGCACTCCAGGGCGCGGAACGGGCGGAAATGATCGCCGAGAGCACGGCGGGCCAGCCCATAGCCCGCGCCGGGACGGCCGACGAGGTGGCCCAGGCCATCGTCTTTGCCGTGCACAATGATTTTGTCACCGGCACCACCATTGACGTGGAGGGCGGCGTCCTGTTGACTTGACCCTCGCACTTACTTGCGGACGGGGCGGGGAGTGAGCGATGGGCGCGCGCTATGACCGAAGCGCCATTTTCGGGTTTCTTGCGGTTTTGGTCATGTGGGCCAAGCCGGTTCCGGCCCAAGACGTTGCCGGAGAACAATTGGATCAATGCACGGTGCCTCACCTGGCGACCGCCGTGCGGCCAAACGCCGACGGCCCGCCCACCGAGGTGACGGTCGGCGTGCGCATGGTCGATCTCATGGGTATTGACGATATCGCGCAAACCTTGACCGGCGATTTCACCGTGGTTCTAAAGTGGGTCGATCCGAGGCTAGCGGGTTTGGAAGGCTGCCAGGTCCGTCTCGAGCAAATCTGGGATCCCAAGGTTGTTCTGGTGAATTCCGGCCGGAAGTTTCCCAGCTTGCCTGAAAAGGCACGGATTGGGCCCGGTGGTCAGGTGAGTTATGTGCAGCGTTACGGCAGCACCTATGCGACCTATCACAATCTGCGGGACTTTCCCTTTGACGAACAAACTTTCGAGATTTGGCTGGTGCCCTTGGAAGATTCGAAAGAGCAAGTCACCTTTAAGGTCGCCGAAAAGGTGACCGGCCGGCGGGATCTGCTCAACATTTCCGATTGGATTGTCACGGATGTGAGCGGGACGGTGGATGTTGTTTATCTGGATGCGTTCGACCACGACGCGTCCCGCTTTACCTTCCGGATCGATGCCAACCGCATCACCGCCTATTACGTTTGGAAAATCATTCTGCCCCTGTGTTTGATCGTTGCCATGTCCTGGGCAGTGTTCTGGATCAATCCGGCGCAATTCGGCCCCCAGATCAGCCTTTCGGCGACCGCCATGCTGACGCTGATCGCCTTCTTATTCGCCACCACCAACATGCTGCCCGCGCTGGGGTACTTCACCGTCTTGGACCTCTTCATCGGCGGCGCCACGATCCTGGTCTTCCTGGCCATGCTGGAGGCCCTCACCACCAGTTACCTGGTGTCCCAGGATCGGGCGGCGCTCGCCCAGCGCATGGACCGGATTTCCCGTTTTGTCTTTCCAATTGCTTTCCTCATTCTGGTTGGCTTGGTGTTCCTGGCCTGAGCCCATGAGGAGAAAGATGAGGAGATAGCGGTGAGAACCCCGACGGGGAGCGACTATGGCCTGTTAATCTTGGTGGGCCTCATTTGGGGCTCTCAATTCATATTCAACGCCTTGGCGATTCAGTCCTTTCCGCCGGTAACCGTGGCCGCCGGCCGGGTCTTCATCGGCTTTCTTACGTTGTATCTGGCCATCAAGATGGTGCCGAAACTCGGCGCCGGCGCCGCGGCGGCGGATAGCCGGCAAACTTGGGGCCTTTATTGCGGCATCGCTTTGGTGGAGGCGATTTTACCATGCTTCCTTGTACCCTGGGGCCAACAGCACGTGGAGAGTTCCATCGCCGCCATCCTTTGGCGACGGTTCCCATCTTCACCTTGGTGCTGGCGCCCATTTTCGTGAAGGAAGAGAGCTGGAGCTGGCCGGCCGCGCTGAGCGCCGTCGTGGGCTTTATCGGTGTCTTGGTCTTGGTGGTGCCCAATGTGCAGGGTGATTGGCTGGCCAACGTGATTGGCGAGTTGGCAATCCTTGCCGGCGCTTTTTGCTTTTCCCTAGGCCTTATCTTGATGAAACGCCTGCGCGGCGTGCCCCCGACCCTTGCCATGCGGAACGTTTTTTTGGCGGGCTCGGTGCCCTTGGTGGTGCTGGCGCTGGCGTTTGATGCGCCCTGGACCTGGCAGGGGGGTGCCTCGGCTTCTCTGTCCCTCATCGCCTTGGGCGTGCTATGCGGCGGCTTGGCCTACGTCATTTTCTTTCACCTGGTCCAGCAGGCGGGCCCGACTTTTACGTCGCTTGTCGGTTATTTGGTGACACTGTTCGGTGTCTTCCTGGGGATCGTGCTGTTGGGTGACGAGATGCATTGGAACGACATTGTCGCGTTGATTTTGATCGTCGCGGCCTTGACCATCGGCAAGCTGAAAAAAGCTTGATCGCCGGGGTGGGCGGATGCGGTCAGATGTATTCCAGCTCAGGGTCTTCCTCAGCCTCCGCCGGGTCCTCCCTGGTATCGGGCCGCTTCGGCGGGCCGATTAACTGGTCGAAATCGTCCAAGACCATTTCGATCACCCGGATGCGCCGAAACTTGTCGTCGAAGGGCAGGAAAAGCATTTCGACGTCGAGCTTTTCCTGATCCAGGGGAATGTTCTGGCGGATGGAAAGAGGCTGACGGGCTCTCAGGACTTTGAAAACAGGCGAGGCGATTCGTACCTTGGTGCTTTGGGGAGAGATCTCGGCAAGTTTTAGGGCGGGCCGCAACATGGGGAAAAGCCTCTGCACCAGTTCCCCGCTCCGACGCACGGTTAGGTCCCGTCTGCCATCGGGCAAGACGATGGTCGTGGTTACGTCCTCGGCGGTACTGCCGCTAAATTGATTAAAGAGAGAGACATGGGGCATGGTTTCAGTGCCCCGCAGTGTTTTCCAGGCATCGAACACCACCTGTAGTTTTTCAGAGGATGGGTTTACCCAGAAAATCATGATTTTGATCCTGTTTCGGCGCCCCTTCGGAACGAGGCATCCAAGGCGGGATCATTTCGCAGCTTGGGAAAAAAAGCGTTAAATCCGGGCCGCTTCCGACGAAAGCACCACAGAAAAAAGGGCGGGTCTAATGACCCGCCCCATGGAGTTGTAAGAAGATTCGATTACGTCAAGTTACGGGAGGGTTTCGCATTGTCTCTTGACGCTCGTCTCTCGCGGTTATCTTTGGATTATAGGAAAATCATCCGGTTTCTAATGTACATCGAAGCGATCCAGGTCCATCACCTTGGCCCAGGCGGCGACGAAGTCGGTGACGAAGCGCTCGCTTGAGTCCTCACAGCCATAAACCTCGGCGATGGCGCGCAGCTGGGAGTTGGAGCCGAAGATCAGGTCCACGCGGGTCCCGGTCCACTTCACCGCGCCCGTTACTCGGTCACGGCCTTCGAAGACGTCATCGGCTTCCGATGTGGCCTTCCAGGTGGTGCCCATGTCCAGCAGGTTGACGAAAAAGTCGTTGCTGAGGGTCCCGGGCCGGTCGGTGAAGACACCATGCCGGGACTGGCCCGTGTTGGCGTCGAGGACCCGCAGACCACCGACCAGAACGGTCATTTCCGGTCCGGTCAAGGTCAATAGTTGGGCCCGATCCACCAAGAGCTCTTCCGCCGAGACCGTGTAGCTGCCCTTCGTATAGTTACGGAAGCCGTCGGCCGCCGGTTCCAACACGGCAAAGGAGTCCACGTCGGTTTGTTCCTGGGTCGCATCGCCCCGGCCCGGCGTGAAAGGAACCGTCACATCGTGACCGGCATTCTTGGCCGCTTGCTCCACGGCCGTACAGCCGCCCAAGACAATCATATCGGCCAGGGACACGCGCTTGCCGTTGGCTTGGGAGCTGTTGAAGTCCTTTTGGATCGCCTCCAGCTTGGCGATGACCGTCTCCAACTGGTTCGGGTCGTTGACTTCCCAGTCCTTTTGCGGGGCCAGGCGGAGGCGGGCACCGTTGGCACCGCCGCGCAGATCCGATCCCCGGAAGGTGGCGGCCGAGGCCCAGGCGGTGGCGACCAACTGAGAGACGCTGAGGCCGGAGCCCAGGATGGCCGATTTCAAGGCGGCCACATCCGTGTCGTTGACCAACTGGTGGGTGACGGCGGGAATGGGGTCCTGCCAGATGAGGTCCTCGGCGGGCACCTCTTTGCCCAGGTAGCGGGCCTTGGGGCCCATGTCCCGGTGGGTCAGTTTGAACCAGGCCCGGGCGAAGGCATCGGCGAATTCGTCCGGATTGGCGTGGAAGCGCCGGGAGATCTTTTCGTAGGCCGGGTCCAGGCGCAGGGCCATGTCCGCCGTGGTCATCATGGGGGCGTGGCGCTTGGCGGGATCATGGGCGTCGGGCACCGCGTCGGCAGCGGCGCTGCCTTTCGGCTTCCACTGGTTGGCGCCGGCGGGGCTTTTAGTCAGTTCCCACTCATAGCCGAACAGAGTATCGAAAAAGCTGTTGTCCCACTGGGTCGGCGTGGGGGTCCAGGCGCCTTCGATGCCGCTGGTGGTGGTATCGCCGCCCTTGCCGCTGCCGAAGGCGTTTTTCCAGCCCAGGCCTTGCTCCTCGATGCTCGCACCTTCCGGTTCCGGGCCGACCAGGGAGGGATCGCCCGCGCCGTGGGCCTTGCCGAAGGTGTGGCCGCCGGCCACCAGGGCGACGGTTTCCTCGTCGTTCATGGCCATGCGGCCGAAGGTCTCGCGAATGTCGCGGCCCGAGGCCACCGGGTCCGGATTGCCGTTGGGCCCTTCCGGATTCACGTAGATGAGGCCCATTTGAACCGCGCCCAAGGGGTTTTCCAGGTCCCGCTCGCCGGTATAGCGCTTATCGCCCAGCCAGTCGGCTTCGGGGCCCCAGTAAATGTCCTCCTCGGGCTCCCATACGTCCTCGCGGCCGCCGGCGAAACCGAAGGTCTTGAAGCCCATGGATTCCAAGGCACAGTTGCCGGCCAGGATCATCAGGTCGGCCCAGGAGATCTTGTCGCCATACTTTTGCTTGATGGGCCAAAGCAGCATGCGCGCCTTGTCCAGATTGCCGTTGTCCGGCCAGCTGTTCAGGGGGGCGAAACGCTGAGTGCCCGTCCGCGCACCGCCGCGGCCGTCGCCGGTGCGGTAGGTGCCGGCGCTGTGCCAAGCCATGCGGATGAACAAGGGGCCGTAATGGCCGTAGTCGGCGGGCCACCAGTCCTGGGAGGTGGTCATGAGCTTGAAGATATCTTCTTTGACCGCATCCAGGTCCAGGCTCTTGAAGGCTTCGGCATAGTCAAAGTCCTGGCCCATGGGATTGGACAGGGCCGAGTGCTGCCGGAGAATGTTCAGTTTTAACTGATTGGGCCACCAATCGCGGTTCGAGGTACCGCCGCCGGCCGAGTGTTGGGCCGCGCCGTGCATGACCGGGCATTTGCTTCCATCCATGATGATCTCCTTTTTGGTCCCGCCTGGGACTAAATCTGGTGAAGGGGGCTCATTTTCTTGCCGGGCACCAGCGGGCGATGGTGGGCCGGACAAGGTCATTAACTTGTCTGATCAATATATGGCTCAAGTTTTCATAAGAAAAATCGTTTAAAAAGATTTTTTTAATCGGAATTACAGATTATATAGGAAGCGGAAAGATTGGACGACACCTTGGCTGACCGGAACCACCGCGCCTGCGGGATTTTGTTGGCTTAGCGAGATGGAATGATGAACACACGGGATCTGGAATATCTGGTCGCTGTTGCCGAAGAACTGCATTTCGGCCGGGCGGCGGAACGCTGCCACGCCAGCCAGCCGGCCCTGAGTGGCCAACTACGGAAACTGGAGGACCGCCTGGGGGTGCAGATTTTCGAGCGCACCAAGCGGCACGTGCGCATAACTGAGATCGGCAGCGAGATCGTGGACCGGGCCCGGGAAGTCCTGCAGCAGGTGGCGGAGATGGAAAAGGTCGCTTCGGCCCATCGGGATCCCATGGTCGGGGGCTGCACCTTGGGCATGCCGCCCACCATCGGACCTTACCTGACGCCGCTGCTGTTGCCGGCCATGCAACACTATCTGCCCGAAACCCGCCTGGACTTGGTGGAGGATTTTACCGATCATTTGGAACAGCAACTGGTGGCGGGGGAATTGGATCTCGCGATTCTGGCAACCAGCCCCACGCGCAGCATACTTTCGGAAATCAAACTCTATGAAGAGCCCTTTTGGCTGGCCCTGCCCAACGATCACCCCTTGACGCTCGCGGAGACCGTGACCGTGAGCGACATCGACCCCAGCGAGTTGTTGCTCTTGTCCGACGGCCATTGCCTGCGGGATCAGATCTACGAGGCCTGCCAGCTGGACCGCAGCCGTGCCGCCGATGACCAGGGCCCCAAGACCCAGCGCACGAGCCTGTCGACCATTTTGTCCCTGGTGGGCGCGGGCGCGGGCGTCACCCTGGTGCCAGCCATGAGCCTCGCTGGCGGCTGGGTGACCGATGCGGGCATCACGGTGCGGCGGGAACACAGCGGCACCGCGGGCCGTACCGTCCGCTTGACCTATCGCAAAGGGTATCCGCGCATGGCCTTGGTTGAGAAGCTGGCCGACATCGTCGCCAGTATCGTGCCGAACACGGTGCGGCCCGTGCGGCGCTAAGGTGCCAATCTACTGGCGGCTGTCTTGGAGCCGGGGGCTTTACCTCAGCATACGCACGAGATTCGCCAAGCTATCGGCTTCAAAGTCCGGGCAGGCCGCCTCGGCTCCTTGGCCCTTGCGGCCAAAAACATGACCCGGCCGGTTGATCCAGACACAAGCGAGCCCGATGGCCTTGGCGGGGACAATGTCCGCCCGGCGGCTTTGGGCCACGTGGAGCACCCGGTGCATGGGGATGCCCAGGGCGCGCAGATCGGCCAGGACGGCCCAGAAATGGGCCGGGTCGGGCTTATAGGCGCCGACCCGCTGGGCCGTGACCACCACGTCGAAATGCAGCCCGGCGGCGGCGGTCGCCTGGGCAAAGGAGTCATCATCGATGTTGCTCAGGGCCGCCAGCCTCAGGCCCCTGGCCCGAAAATCTTGCAGGGCCGGGCGGCTATCGTCGAAAGCTTGGTGAGTGGCGGCGATACGGGAAAAACGCGCCAAGACATCCTCGGCCACCGGTACACCAAAGGCCTTGGCGAGGGCTTGAAGGGTTTGGCTCAGGACCTTCGGATAGGGTAGGGCTGGCCGTTCCTCTTGGATCGGTTGACGCAGGCGGTCATAGGCAGCCAGCAAGTGATCCGCTTCAATTTCCAAACCGGTCGAGGCGGCCCAGTCCGACAGGAACCGGCTGACCTCCGGCTCCCAATTCAACAGGGTGCCGTAGACATCGAAGCTGAGGGCGTCGTATTGGTTGACGTCGATCATGGTTAGGACTCTCGAGGTGTCAGATGGTGAATTGTAGAATAGATTGCCCGGCGCCTCAAAGGAGCGCCGCCACCACACCTTGTTCTCTGGCTGTTAAAGACGGCCTTGACCCGCGGCGCGACGGTGTTATCTCTGCGGCATCATGATTTCATGGCAAGATGAGGGGATCGTGCTGGCGGCGCGGCCCCATGGGGAATCGGCGCTGATCGTGCAGCTCTTGACCCGGGATAAGGGCCGCCACGCGGGCCTGGTGCACGGTGGGCAGGGCGCGCGTAAACGGGGCTTGTTTCAGCCCGGCAACCTGGTGTCGGCGACCTGGTCGGCGCGCTTGGCGGATCACCTGGGCAGCTTTACCTGCGAGCCTTTGCGCAGCAGCTTCGCCGAGGTCCTTGACGATCCGGACCGCCTGGCGGCCCTCTCTGCGGCGGCGGCCCTCTGCGAGGCGGCCCTGCCCGAGCGGGAGCCTCACGCGCCCTGCTTCGAAGGCTTTTGTGTCCTGCTGGAGGTGCTCACCGGCCCCCATTGGGCGGAGGTCTATGTGAAGTGGGAGGCGGCCCTGCTGCAGGAATTGGGCTTCGGCCTGGACCTGAGCCGCTGCGCGGCCGGCGGCGCGGCCACCCATCTGGCCTATGTGAGCCCAAAATCGGGCGTGGCCGTCTCCGAGGAAGCGGGCGCGCCCTATCGGGAAAAGCTTCTGGCCCTGCCCGGATTCTTGATCGGACGGGGGGAAGGGGGCCCGGCGGAGGTCGCCCAGGGCCTGGACTTGACCGGCTTTTTTCTCGGCCGGCATATCTTCCATCCCCAGGACCGGGACCTGCCGGCGGCGCGCCAGCGCCTGCGGGAGCGATTTCCCGGCCCGGGGCCTTGACAGCCTGGCCGATCAGGCTCTTTATGCGCTAGTTATGGCCCTAAAGCCCCGTGGGAATACCATATATAGACAGATCCTCGGATCTGAAGAGATACAGGATACCTTATGAGTCGTTCCAGTTTGCCCGTGCCCCTTGGTGAAATCCGCGACGTGCGCCTGTCCGAGGCCTTGTCGGAGCGCTATTTGTCCTATGCGCTGTCCACCATCATGGCCCGGTCCCTGCCGGATGTGCGCGACGGGCTGAAACCGGTGCACCGGCGCCTGCTCTATGCCATGCGGCAGTTGAAACTGGATCCCAACTCGGGCTTTAAGAAGTCGGCCCGGGTGGTGGGTGACGTGATCGGTAAGTTCCACCCCCACGGCGACCAGGCCATTTATGACGCCTTGGTGCGCTTGGCCCAGGACTTCGCCCTGCGTTTTCCCCTGATCGACGGGCAGGGCAACTTCGGCAACATCGACGGCGACAACGCCGCGGCCATGCGGTACACGGAGGCCCGCCTGACGGAGGTGGCCAAGGCCCTTCTGGAGGGCATCGACGAGGACACGGTGGACTTCCGCCCCACCTATGACGGGGAAGCCGAAGAGCCCACGGTCCTGCCGGCCAATTTCCCCAACTTGCTGGCCAATGGCGCCCAAGGCATCGCCGTGGGCATGGCGACCTCGATCCCGCCTCATAACGTGGGCGAGCTTTGCGATGCCTTGCTGCACCTCATCAAGGCGCCGAAGGCGAGCATCGAAAAACTGGTGGAGCTGGTGCCGGGGCCGGATTTCCCCACCGGCGGCGTTTTGGTGGAGGACCGCGCGGCGGTTCAGGAAGCCTATCGCACGGGGCGGGGCGCCTTTCGACTGCGTGCCCGCTGGGGGACGGAAAAGCTCAAGGGCGGCGGCTATCAAGTGGTGGTGACCGAGATTCCCTATCAGGTGCAAAAGTCCCGCCTGGTGGAAAAAATCGCCGAACTGCTGGCGGCCCGCAAGCTGCACGCCCTGGGCGACGTGCGCGACGAATCCAGCGATGTGGTGCGCTTGGTCCTGGAGCCCAAGAGCCGCAACATCGACCCGGACGTGCTCATGGAGTCCCTGTTCCGCCAGACCGATTTGGAGGTGCGGGTCAGCTTGAACATGAACGTGCTGGACGCGGATCATACCCCGCGGGTCATGAACCTGCGGGAGGTCTTGCAGGCCTTTTTGGATCACCGGCACATCGTGCTGCTGCGGCGCACCCGCTTCCGCCTGGAAAAGCTGGCCCACCGCCTGGAGGTGCTGGAGGGTTATCTGATCGCCTATCTAAACCTGGATGAGGTGATCCGGGTGATTCGCGAGGAGGATAACCCCAAGGCGGTCATGATGAAGCGCTGGAAGCTGACCGACATCCAGGCCGATGCCATCTTGAACATGCGCCTGCGTGCCCTTAACAAGCTGGAGGAACTCACCATCCGGCAGGAGCACGACGAATTGAGCGCCGAGCAGGCGGATCTGCAGGACTTGATGGGCTCGGAAAAGCGCCGCTGGAAAGTGCTGTCCGATGAAATCAAGGGCACCAAAAAGCAATTCGGCCAGGCCACCGAACTGGGCCGCCGGCGTACTGAATTGGGCGAACCGCCCAGTGCCGTGGTGGTGCCCATCGAGGCGGTGATCGAGCGGGAGCCGGTGACCATCCTGTGCTCCGCCAAGGGCTGGATCCGGGCCATGAAAGGCCACCACGAGGACCTGTCGGACACCCGCTATAAGGAAGGGGACAGGGCCCGCTTCGTGGTGCCGGCTTATACCACGGACAAACTCTTGGTCTTCGCCACCAATGGGCGGTTTTACACCATAGCGG
>JANQKX010000358.1 GCA_028280915.1 Kiloniellaceae bacterium | reverse complement strand
ACCCTGCCGGATTCCATCGCCTGGCTGCTGAACATCCGCGGCGCGGACGTGCCGTGCACCCCCTTTGCCCTTTCCTTCGCCATCGTGCATCAGGACGGTCGTGTGGACTGGTTCATCGATCAGAAAAAGCTGGACGCGGGCGACCCAGCGGCCCTGGCGGCCCACCTGGGCAATGGGGTCATGGTGCGTCCACCCGAGAGCCTGGAGGGCGACTTGGCCAAGCTGTCCGGCCGGACCGTGCTCGTGGACCCCGCCTCCGCCCCGATCCGGGTGTCTCAAGTCCTGGACGAAGCGGGCGCCACCATTAAGGCGGGGGCTGACCCCTGTCAGATCCTCAAGGCCCGCAAAAACCCAACCGAATTGGACGGTACCCGGGCCGCCCACCGGCGGGACGGCGCCGCCCTGAGCCGCTTCTTGGCGTGGATCGAGCGGCAGGCCCCGGCCCGGGCCGGCCAAAACCCCGTACGGGAGCTGGAGGCGGTGGAAACCCTAGCCGCCTTCCGCCGTGAAGACCCGCTTCTGCGGGATTTTTCCTTCGACACGATCTCGGGGTCGGGACCCAACGGCGCCATCGTGCACTATCGGGTGACCCCGGAAACGGACCGGGCCCTGGGCCTGGGCGAGCTGTTCCTCTGCGATTCCGGCGGGCAATACCTGGACGGGACTACCGACGTGACCCGCACCCTGCCCATCGGCGAGCCCGATGAAGAGATGCGTGAGCGCTTTACCTTGGTGCTCAAGGGGCACATTGCCCTGGCCACGGCCCGCTTCCCCCATGGCACCTCGGGCAGCCAGCTGGACACCCTGGCCCGCATGCCCCTGTGGCAGGCCGGTCTTGACTACGACCATGGCACCGGCCACGGGGTGGGCAGCTACCTTAGCGTCCACGAAGGGCCGCAGCGCATCTCCAAACTGCCCAATACCGTGGCCTTGGAGCCGGGCATGATCGTCTCCAACGAACCCGGCTATTACAAAACCGGGGCCTACGGTATTCGCATCGAGAACTTGGTCGCGGTGGTGGAAAGCGCCAAACAGGACGGCGAGGAGCGGGACATGCTCGCCTTCGAGACCCTTACCCTGGCCCCCATCTCCCGCCGCTTGATCAAGAGTGACCTGCTGTCGGCGGAAGAGATCGCCTGGCTTGACGCCTACCACGCCCGGGTCCGGGAAACCCACGAAGGGGTGCTTCAAGGCGCCGACAAGGATTGGCTGCTGGAATCGACCGCGCCTTTGGCTAACAACGAGGCTTAGAAAGGGTCAATCGACCCCGTCGGTGCCGGAGCCGCTGACCACGGCGGCCAGGGAGAGATCGTCTGGGCAGCTCACCCGCCCGGTCATGACGGCCGCCACCGCGGCGGCGCCGGAGAGTTCGGCGGCAATGCCCATTTCGAACCAGAGCCATCGCGCCGCTTCTTTCATCTCATCGTCGGTCACCAAGACGATGTCGTCCACACAATCCTGGACGATCCGCAGATTAATGTTCTCGCTGCGCCGGGGGGAGAGAGTGCCGGCCCGGGAGGTGACTTGAGGCAGAGTCACCACTGCGCCGGCGGCCAGGGATTCCTTGAGGGTGGGGGCACCCGTCGGCTCCACGCCGATGATACGGATATCAGGCTTGAGGGCCTTGGCCGCCGCCGCCATGCCGGCGATCAGCCCGCCCCCGCCGATGGGCACCACCATGGCCGAACAGCCCGAATCCTGTTTCAGGATTTCCACCGCGACCGTGCCCTGCCCGGCAATGACCGCCGGATCGGCAAAGGCATGCACGTAGGTCAAGCCCTCCGCCCGTGCTCGGGCCAAGGCGGCCTCGTTGGCATCGTCCCAGACCGCGCCGGTGATCACCGCTTCCCCCTTCCAAGCGCGCACCCGTTCGGCTTTATGGGGCGGCGCGCTTTCCGGCAGATAGATTACCGACGGCACGCCCCGGGCCCAAGCCGCGTAGGCCAAGGCTTCCCCATGGTTGCCGCCCGAGGCGGTGATCACACCCCGCTGCACGGCCTCATCCGGCAGAAGCAAAAGGGCGTTGCTGGCGCCACGGGCCTTGAACGCCCCCGTCACCTGAAGGCATTCCAGCTTTATCTGCAAACCAGGATGCAAGGGCCGGCGCAAATGGCGGGTGCGCAGCAGGGGTGTGCGTCGCACCGCATTCTTGAGCCGTTCAGCGGCGGATTGAAAATCCTCAAGGCTTGGGCGGGTCTGGTACTCTGTTGTCACGTCGGCGTTTTCCCAATCATTTCGAGCCAGGCGGCTTCATCCAGGACGGTCACCCCCAGGTCCGCGGCCTTGGTGGCTTTGGAACCGGCCCCCGGACCGGCGACCAAAAAATCGGTCTTTTTCGACACCGAGCCGGCCACCTTGGCGCCGAGGCTTTCCGCCTGCGCCTTGGCCTCGTCCCGGCTGAGCGCTTCCAGCTTGCCGGTGAAGACCACGGTCTTGCCCGCCACCGGCGAATCCTCTTGCGCCGGTGCTTCAAAGGGCTCGATTTGGATCTGCGCCGACAGGTCGGCCAAGACTTCCCGGTTATGCGCCTCGGCAAAAAAGGCCACTAGGGAGTCGGCCACCGCCGGTCCGATGCCGTCGATGGCCATCAAGTCGCTGTAGGCCTCGGATTCCGGATCCGCGGCCCGCGACAGGGCCGCCGTCATGGCCTCCAACGACCCATAGTTTTTCGCCAGCAGGCGGGCGTTTTCCCGCCCGATGTGGCGGATACCCAAGGCATAAATAAAGCGATCCAGCGGCACCTGGCGCCGGGCTTCAATGGCGGCAAAAAGGTTCTCCGCCGATAGCTTTCCCCAACCGGGCCGGTTGCGCAAAGGCGTAAGAGAGTCCTTGTCCCCACCGGCCAAACGGAAAATATCGCCCGGCTTCTTGATCAGGCCCTCTTCGAAAAAGAACTTCACCTGCTTGTCGCCCAGGCCGTCGATATCCATGGCGTTGCGGCTGACAAAGTGCTTCAGCCGCTCGACCGCTTGGGCCGGGCAGATCAATCCGCCGGTGCAGCGGCGCACCACTTCGCCGTCCTCGCGCACGGCGTGGCTGCCGCATTCGGGGCAACGGTCGGGAAACGCATAAGGGACGGAATTCTCGGGGCGCAGGTCCGTGCGCACGGAGACCACCTGGGGGATCACGTCCCCGGCGCGCTGGATCACCACGTGATCGCCCTCGCGGATGTCCTTGCGCGCGATCTCGTCTTCGTTGTGCAGGGTGGCCCGGGACACGACGACGCCGCCAACGGTCACCGGTTGCAGATTAGCCACGGGCGTCAAGGAGCCGGTGCGGCCAACCTGGATGGTGATGGCCTCCAAAATCGTCTCGGCTTGCTCGGCAGGGAACTTATGGGCGATGGCCCAGCGGGGCGCCCGGCTGACGAAACCCAAACGCTCGATCAGCTCAATACTGTCCACTTTGTAGACAACGCCATCGATATCAAAAGGCAGATCAGGTCTCTCCGACTGGATATGGTCGTAGTATGCCATCAGTTCGTCTAAGGAATGGCACAATCTAGCCGGTTCATTGATAGAAAATCCCCAGGATACCAAGCATTGGCGGGCGTCCATAAGCGTAGAACCGAGCGCATCTTGCTGCGGAACAGAGATTTCACCCCAGGCATAACCGAAAAAGTGCAGCGGGCGCTGGGCGGTGATGGAGGGGTCCAGCTGCCGCAGGGAACCGGCGGCGGCATTGCGCGGGTTGGCAAAGACCTTGCCGCCACTGGCTTCCTGCCGCTCGTTCAGGGCTTGAAAATCGGCCCGGCGCATGTAAACCTCGCCGCGCACCTCCAGGTGCTCGGGCCAGCCTTCGCCCGTCAGGCGGTTAGGCACGTCGGCGATGGTACGCACATTGGCGGTGATGTCCTCGCCCACCGCCCCGTCGCCCCGGGTGGCCGCCTGCACCAGCTCGCCGCCGTGATAGTGAATGGCGCAGGACAGGCCGTCGATCTTGGGTTCGGCCAGCACCGCCGGCGCCGTTTCCAAACCGAGAAAACGGCCAATCCGCGCCAGGAATTCCGCCACGTCATCCCCGTCGAAGGCATTGCCCAAAGAGAGCATGGGCACCCGGTGGGCCACCTTCGCGAAACCGCCGGCCGGCGCCGCGCCCACCCGATGACTGGGGCTGTCGGCCCGTACCAAGTCCGGAAAAGCCTGCTCGATGGCCTCATTACGCCGCCGCAGGGCATCGTAATCCCCGTCGGAGATTTCCGGTGCGTCATTTTGATAATAGAGCGCGTCGTGGTGAGCGATCACACCAGCCAGGCGCGCCAGCTCTTCGGCCGCCTGATCCGCATCCAGGTCTTCGATGGGGACTTGGGAGAAATCTTGCACCCTGGGCACCTCGATCTAAGCCACGCCCATGAGGCGGGCCGCAGCGGCACGGGCCTCCGACGTCACCTCGGCGCCGGAGAGCATGCGGGCGATCTCCTCCTGCCGGCCGTCCTCGGTCAGGGGCAGAACCTCGGTCGCGGCCTTTTTCGCCGCGGTTTTTTTGCGCACCTTCAGATGGGAATTGGCCTGGGCCGCCACTTGCGGCGAATGGGTCACCACCAAGACCTGCCGGTCATGGGCCAAGCGGGCGAGGCGCTCACCCACGGCCTGGGCCGTGGCGCCGCCGACGCCGCTGTCCACCTCGTCGAAGATCAAAGTCTGGCCCGGTTGATCCTGGGACAATACTACCTTTAGCGCCAATAACAGGCGGGACAGCTCGCCGCCCGACGCCACCTTGCCCAAGGGCCCCGGTTCCGCGCCCGGGTTCGTGCTCACCAGAAACTGCACCCGGTCCATGCCCTTTTCCCCCCAGCGTTCCGGCGCCAGCGGGGTAATCTGGCTGCAGAAGCGGGCTTTTTCCAGCTTCAAGGGGGTCAATTCCTTGTTAACCGCCCGGACCAAGCCCTTGCCCGCCTTGTGCCGCGCGGCCGAGAGGGCCTCGGCAGCCGCGACGTAGCGGTCCTTGGCGGCAGCGGCCGCGGCTTCAAGGGCCGCCAAGTGGGCATCGCTGTCGTCAATGGCGGCGAGCTGATCACGGGCGTCTTGCAACACCTGGCACAGAGCGTCGACGGTACAGTTGTGCTTACGGGCCAGATCCTGGAGACCGAAATAGCGATCTTCGATCGCCGCCAAGTCCGCCTCTTCCTGATCCAGCTCCTGCGCAAAGTCGTTCAACCGGGCCGAGGCATCGGCCAATTCGCTGCTCGCCGACAAAAGGCTGTCCCGGGCCGCCGCCAAAAGGGCACCGCCCTGATCGGCCACTTGGTCCAGCAAACGCAGGGCATGGCCGATCGCGCCGTCGGCACCCGATCCGTGTTCATTTCCTTCCAGGTGCTCGACGGCGCCACGGGCTGCCGCGACCAGTTTTTCCCGGTTTTTGAGGCGGTGGCGCAGATCGCTCAGCTCCCCCTCTTCCCCGGGGCGGGGCTCGAAATGCTCCAGCTCTTCCACGGCGTGCCGCAGGAAGGCCTCTTCCCGCCGGGCCATGGCCAGGTCCTCAATGGCGCCCTGGTGAGCGGCCTCCGCTGCCTGCCATTTCTGCCACAAAGCGGCCAAGGCGCCCCGCTGCTCCCCAAGTCCGCCGAAGATGTCCAGCAGGCGGCGGTGGGTGGCGCCGTCCAAAAGGCCGCGCTGTTCGAATTGCCCCTGAACCTCGATCAATTGATCGCCCAAGGCGCGCAAAAAGCCGATGGTCACCGGATGGTCGTTCACGAAGGCCCGGCTGCGGCCGTCGGGCGCCAAGGTTCGGCGCAGGTAGACCATGTCGTCTTCTGCTGCCAGCTCGCGCTCGGCCAGCATTTGCACGGCCGGATCTCCTGCTTCCAACTGAAAAACCGCGGCAACGCTGGCCTGATCGCTGCCCTTACGCAGCAAACGGCTTTCCGCCCGCCCCCCCGTGGCCAGACCCAGGGCACCAAGAAGGATGGATTTGCCGGCGCCGGTTTCGCCCGTGAGCGCGCAGAGGCCAGCCTGGAATTCAAGATCAAGCTTGTCGATCAGAACCACATTTCGGATCGAAAGGCCGATCAGCATGCCCAATCACCCTAAAACCTTTAGAAAAAAGGCCCCGCCAGAGGCACCGGGGTCAAAAAACCGCATCCCAGGTTTCGGAAATCCATGACGCATCGGAATCCTCGGGCTGAAGGTCGTTGTCCGTCAGCAGGGCGTAACTGTCCTGATACCATTCGCTCCCCGGAAAGTTATAGCCCAGAACCGCCGCGGTCGCCTTGGCCTCGGTCACCACGCCCAGGGCCATGTAGCTTTCCACCAAGCGGTGGAGGGCTTCCGGCACGTGGGTCGTCGTCTGATAAAGCTCGATCACCCGCCGAAAACGGTTGATCGCCGCCAAGAACTCGCTTTGGTCCTGATAATAGCGGCCGATCGCCATATGCTTGCCCGCCAAGTGGTCCAAGGTCAGGTCGATTTTCAGGCTCGCGTCCTTGGCATACTTGCTTTCGGGAAAGCGGCGGGTGACCTCTTCTAAGGACTCCAGCGCCAATTGGGTCATTTTTTGATCCCGCTCCACATCCGAGATCTGTTCGTAGTAACAAATCGCCTTCAAGTAATAGGCATAGGCGATATCCCGGTTACCGGGGTGAAGTTGAATAAAGCGGTCCAGAGTATTGATCGCTTCGTCGTATTCATTGGCCAGGTAGTTGGAGTAAGCGGCCATGATCTGCGCCTTGGTCGCCCAGACCGAATAGGGGTGCTGGCGCTCCACCTCGTCAAACAGGCGCACCGCCTCATCTTTGTTGTCCGACAGCAGGGCATTCATGGCCGAGTTGTAAAGTTCCTCGACCGGGCGTTCCTCGTAAACCGGCCCGTCGTCGGAACTACAGGCAAGGGTCAAAAGGCCGGCACAAATCACCGGTAGCCAGACCAAACGGCGAAGCCGACATCCCATGGCAAATCTCATGCTCGATTACCTGAAATCATCCGTTACACCGCGCCATCCAGGGAGAATTGCGCCAGTGCAGCCGGGACTATAGGACGTGACGGGGCGTCGCTCAAGCGACCGTTGCCGCCCTTTGTGCCGCAAGCAAAAGGGGGCGGTGAACCGCCCCCTCAAACTCATCTTGACGTTGGATCTGTTTTACGGCGGCCCGAGACCGCTGCCGGCTACAGGGCCGGGGCGGCCACCGCGCGATCGGGCGAAATGGAAGAGCCGGAGGGCTGCTTCACATCCGCTTCGGTAAGATCACACCATTCCCAGGCATCTTCATCGGCAAACAAGGTCTGCAGCAAGCGCAAGGTCAAGGCATGACCGGCCCGGTGCCCGGAGAAGTGACCCAAAATGGTCCCGCCGGCCAAATAGAGATCGCCGACCGAATCCAGGATCTTGTGGCGCACCAGCTCGTTGTCGTAGCGCAGGCCTTCTTCGTTCATGATCTCATCACCGGAGATCACGACCGCGTTGTCCAGGGAGCCGCCTTGGGCCAAGCCCATGTCCCGCAGTTTGTCGATCTCGTGCAAAAACCCGAAGGTGCGGGCCCGCGCGATCTCGTGCTTGAAGGTGCCGTTGACCATCTGCACCTCCAAATCCTGCCGGCCGACCGCCTCGCTGTCGAAGTCAATCTCGAAATAGACGGAAAACCCGTCGCCGGGGGTCAGGGTCGCGGAGCGCTGCAACTCGGCGCACTCAACGGGTTTGAGAATCCGCAAGGCCCGGCGGGGCGCGTCCTGCTCGACCACACCGGCGCATTCGATCAAGAACACAAAGGGCGCCGCGCTGCCATCCATGACCGGCACTTCCGGGCCGTTCAGCTCGACCAAGACATTGTCGATGCCGCAGCCCGCCAGGGCCGACATCAAATGCTCAATGGTGGCGACCTTGATACCGCCGGGGCCGACAAGGGTGGTGCACAGCGGGGTTTCAACCGCATTGTGCCACAAGGCCTTGATGTCGCCGGTCCCTTCTTCAACATCGGTACGGCGGAAGACGATCCCGCTATCCGCCGGTTGCGGATGGAGGATCATGTTCACCTTCTGACCCGAATGCAGCCCAATGCCCGCGCAATGGATTGAATTCTTGAGGGTCCTTTGGCGAATCGCCTTAACGGATGTTTTGTTCTTGGACGCCATGATTCACTTCTCTTGTTCTGCCTCGATCACTACGAAACTTGCACTTTCCTACACAAACCAGGGTTGGTCGTAACCTTCAGCTCTGACTACATTTTCAGCTCTGACATGAGAGCGCTTGGGACACGAGAGCGGTTGGCTGGACGACGGCTTCGCGCGCCGCCGCGTCTTTGAAGACCACCCCATGGGGCGTATTTGATTTCGCGGTTGGTATCCCCCAATGCCGCAAGGCACAAATAACTACAGGGCACCATATAAGGCGCCCTGGTGGGAAACAAATCACTCTTTGTTACAATATGTTACGCGACTGCAACAAAGATCCGGGCCAAACGGCCTTGGGTTTTGCGGCAACCCAAGGCCATTTGACATCCGAATCAATTGGCTTGCCGGCGCAGAAACGCGGGAATATCCAGCATTTCTTCTTCGGCAGGCGCCGGCGAAACACGGGTCTTGCTTTCAAAGCCCGTCAAACGCGTTTGCTTACCGGAAGGTGAACCGGGCGCCCCCGCCGCGGGAGCGTCACCGCGGGAGAAGGCCTGCCCGCCGCCGGCGGAAAAGCGGCCCTCCTGCAGGGGACGGCCCGACGGGGTCGTGTCCTGCTGCTTGGGCGCCAAGCTGGGCTCGGCCGGGGCCGGCCGGGCG
>JANQKX010000303.1 GCA_028280915.1 Kiloniellaceae bacterium | reverse complement strand
GGCACCGACGTGATCTGCGTGGACAACAACCCCGACAAGATCGCCATGCTGGAAGCGGGTGAGATTCCCATTTTCGAGCCCGGGCTGGACAAGCTGGTTCACGCCAATCGGGCCTCCGGGCGCCTGACCTTCACCTCGGATCTGGCCCGTGCCGTCGCCGTCGCCGATGCGGTCTTCATCGCCGTGGGCACCCCCACGGACGTGAACGACGGTTCCGCGGATTTGACCTATCTGTTCAACGCGGCGCGCGAGGTGGCCAAGTCCTTGAACGGCTACACGGTGGTGGTGACCAAGTCCACGGTGCCGGTGGGCACCGGCCGCCAGGTGGAAGCGGCCATTCGCGAAGCCAATCCGGACGCGGATTTCGATATGGTCTCCAATCCGGAATTCCTGCGCGAAGGGGCGGCGATCAACGACTTCATGCGTCCCGACCGGGTACTGATCGGCACGGAATCCGAGCGGGCGCGGGAGGTTATGCGCGAGCTCTATCGGCCTCTTTTCCTGATCGAAACGCCGATCCTGTTCACCAGCCTGGAGACGGCGGAGCTTACCAAATACGCCGCCAACGCCTTTTTGGCGACCAAGATCACCTTCATCAACGAAATGGCCGACATCTGCGAAAAGGTCGGCGCCGATGTGCACCACGTGGCCAAGGGCTTGGGCCTGGACGGCCGCATCGGGCGCAAGTTTCTCCACCCGGGGCCGGGCTTCGGCGGCTCCTGCTTCCCCAAGGATACGCTGGCGCTCACGCACAGTGCCAAGGTGTTCGGGGCGCCCTCCCAAATCGTGGAAACGGTGGTGCGGGTCAACGACGAGCGCAAGCGGCGCATGGCCAGCAAGGTGGTCGAGCATTGCGGCGGCTCGGTGGACGGCAAGACCATCGCCATCCTGGGCCTGACCTTCAAGCCCAACACGGACGACATGCGCGAGGCCCCGTCATTGGAAATCGTGCCCGCCCTGCAGTCCCAGGGCGCGACCATCCAGGCCTATGACCCTGAAGGCATGGAAGAAGCCAAGGCCTTCCTGTCCGGCGTGACCTTTTGCGGTTCGGCCTACGAAGCCATCGAAGGGACCGATGCGGTGGTGATCGTCACCGAATGGAACGAATTCCGCGGCATGGATTTGGACCGGATCAAGAAGATCATGAGCGCCCCGGTCATGGTGGACCTGCGTAACGTCTATAATCCCAAGGAAATGGCCGCCGCCGGTTTCCACTACACTTCAATCGGGCGGTGATCGGCGGCTGAACCTCCCGCTTTTTTCTGGAAGACTTTCCCCGCTTCAAGGGGCAAGGCTCACTCGCGCGCGCGGGTGATCGCCATGGACGGACGTCCGCGGGCGCCGACGGCGCTAACTGCTGGGGTCGGATAGGGCGCTGGCGGGCATTTCCTGGGGCGGGACCACCACACAGGCAAGGGCGAGGGCGTTCAACTCCCGGCAAGCTTCGCGCGCCCGCATTTCGGTGAGCCCGGTGAGGCGGGCCCGATAGAGGCGGCCGTTGTTCGAGTTGACCTGACTGATGATGGGCCGGGTGGCATCGAAATAGGTGGGCAAGCGCGTGGCGGCCTTGACCACGGCGTCTTTGGCCGGCGCGAAGGTGGTGAAGGCGCCGACCTGGACGCCCCAGGTCAAGGAACTCGGCGAAAGGGCCGGCTCGGTCACGGCCTTATGGGCCGTTTGGGGAAGCTTCGCCTGGGCGACGGCCTGTTTCCGAGCGGCCTGTTTCTGAGCGGTCTGGCCGTTGATGTCTTCAGCTTGAGATCCTTGAGCTGTTTTGCCGTTGCCGATGCTGGCGGTAATCTGCGACGTGCTGTTGGGCCGGCCCGTGGTTGCGAGGGCCACGCCCCGGTTTTCCGTCGCGGCCGGCGTTTCGACCACCTGGCCGGCCGTCGGCTGGGGCAAGGCCTCGGCCGCTTGGATCTCCCCTTCCCGGAAGGGATTGCGATCGGGTTTGGGGGCTTCGGCGATGGCCCGGTCGATCTGTTCAAAGCCCCGGTCCAGAAGCTTGACGATGTGCCGGTCCCGGGAGCGGGAGGACTTGCCGCCGAAGACCACGGCAATCAAACGACGGTCGTTGCGCACGACAGAGGCCGCCAGGTTAAAGCCCGAGGCCCGGGTGTAGCCTGTCTTGACCCCGTCGGTTCCTTCGTAGCTTCGCAGCAGGTTGTTGTGGTTCTTGTGCTTCTTGCCGCCGTAGGAAAAATGCTGGGTCGAAAACATGTCGTAGTACTGGGGATAGTCCCGGATCAGCGCCAGGGAGAGCTTTGCCATATCCCGCGCCGTGCTGAGCTGGCGCCGGTTGGGCAGGCCCGAGGCATTGCGGAAGGAGGTGCGCGACATGCCCAGCTCCTTGGCCTTGGCGGTCATCTGCTGGGCGAACTTGACCTCGGTGCCGCCCAGGGATTCCGCGATCACCACGGCGGCGTCATTGGCGGATTTGGTGACCAGCGCCAGGACCACGTCCTTGACCTTGATGGTCTGACCCCGCTTCAGCCCCAATTTGGACGGCGACATGCCCTCGGCCCGCCGTGAGACAGGCAGTTGCTGGTTCAGGGAAAGGCGCCCCTGCTGCAAGGCCTCGAAGGTCATGTAAAGGGTCATCATCTTGGTCAGGGAGGCGGGATAGTTGCGGGTATCCGCGTTCACCGCGTGCAGGACCCGCCCGCTTTCCGCATCCAGAACGATCGATGCATATTTAGCGTTTGCTAAATTATTAAAGGGCAGGCTGAGGGCCATAAAGAAAAATGCCGGGCCGAATAGTAACCAGGCAAAGGCCAACCGAATGGGCTTTGGAAAATTGACAAATGATCCCAAGATTACCGCCAGGAAGAAAGAATTGATGCCAAGAACTTATGGAATCTTTTATGTTTACTTGAGGATTCTAATCAAGCCCGAAATCCCTGTCCAGCCTATCCACCGGGCGATTTAGTTTTGGTTAACAACAAGCTGTGATGGGGCGGGAGTTGGGCCGCAGCTCCGAAGTTTAGGGTTTTAAGCCCGCGGGGATTGGGCTATCCATGGCGACTGGATTGGCCTTTTTTGCGTGGGGAACCATGGGATCTTTTTCGCTCTCTCCGTTTAAGCGGCTTGCGCTCGGCGCGGGTGTTTTTTTGGCCTTTTTGACGGGCTGTGCCTATGAGGGCAACATCGATACCCCGCCCACCATCAAACTCACCTGGTTCAGCTATCTGGAAGGCCAGGACATTCGCGAGCAATGCGGGCCCGATTCGCTGGTGCGCTACCGCCTGGTCTATAACGCGGACTACAACAAGCAGCTGCGCAGCTATGAGGTCACGGCCGACGGGGCCGGCGGCGCTTATCTGGTGTCCCGGGCGCAAACCGGGCGGGGCATCGATCTGACCAAGTTTTCCCTCAGCGACCCCCTGGCCATGGGCGGCGAATGGAAAAGATCCCAGCTGCGCATCACCGCCGAGGATCTGGCGTCCTTGAATAATGACTTGACGGCGAGCGGTGCCTTTGAGCCGGCGCCGGTGGGTCTGCGGCTTTATTCCAACGAATATTACTGGGTATCAAGCCTGTGCAAGGACGGTCAGTTTTACTTTAATGCCTGGCTCTATCCTTCTGACCGCTATAACAAAATCGTCTTTCTGGAATTCTTCCGGCAGTACGATGAGACCGGCGTGGCCTTTGCCCCGCCCAAGGAAGTGGGGCCGGAAGGCCGCTTCAGCGCGTCCCATGCCAATTCCACCCAAATGGTCTTTCAAGTTCGGGTCGAACAGAACGGCCTGGAAGGGGTCGCGGGGCTTTAAACTCGAAGCCGTTTCCGGATGGTTTCTTTTTTGCTGCAGTGCAAAAAAAATGGCTTGATTCCTAGTGTCAGGAGACTATGCTGCAATGCAGCATAATGGCTGTTGACGATGGTCTTTTGCTGGCCGCTCACAGCCTGATACATCCTCACGCGCCCCACCATGGAGTCCCGGAAAATGGCCAAAGCCCCCGTTCAGAAAGCCGCCCGCAAGGCGGTTGCCAAAAACCTCGCCACCGCGCCTAAAAAAGCCGTTCGCCGCGCCAAACCGGCGGCAGCCCGTACGCCGGTGACCAAGTCCAAGCCGGCCGCGCGCAAAGCCAAGCCGGCGGTGTCGAAAGCCAAGTCGGCGCCCGCCACCTTGGCGTCCAAAACGTCCCACGCAGCTGCTTCCGCGGCCCCTGTTGCGGCTGCTGCTGTGCCCTCGGTGACGGAAACTGAAACCGTCAAGGCCCAGATTCCGGCCCAAGTCCCGGCCCAAGTGCCGACCCAGGTTCCGGCTGTCATCGCCACGCCCGTCGAGGAAGGCGCCAAGGAGTTTTTCTTTTCCGCCCATTACGATTCCCGCGAATTGGCGCAAGAGGGCAAGCACACCTTGGATGCCTGTGTGAAATCCTCCCGGGCCCTGGCCGACGGCGCCGGGTCCCTCGGCAAGGAAATCTCCGATTTCGCCCAAGAGGCCATCAAGGCCAACTTCGCCTTCGCGGCCTCCCTGGTATCGGCCAGGACACCCCAGGAAGTCCTGGATCTCCAGGCCGAGCATTCCTATGCCGCCTTTGACGGGCTCTTGGCCGAAAGCGGCCGCCTGGCCAAGATTTCCATGGCCACCACCGAAAAGGCCGTCGCGCCCTTGCAAGACCGGGCGAGCGAAGTGGTCGAGCGCTTTTTTGGGTAAAACCAAGCCTGAACACCGGAAAGCACTGTAAGAATCAAAGGGGGCTGGAGCCGAGGCTTCGGCCTTTTTTTGTGCGCCGCCCTTGAAATCCCCAGGGGTTGCTTGTCATTTAATTTTGCTCATTTTCAGCCAAAATTTGCTAGGGATAAATCCGTGAAATGCCGTAGACTCCTTTAACATTCGGCAAGTAAGCCAATATGAAGGAAACGTGAGAGCAAATACCGGAACCGGCCCCAAAACTTAAATGAGTGACGATCAAAAAGGCAGTGGCGGCAACTCGACCGGGATCGTGGTCAAGACCCGGCCCAAGACCAAAAAACCTTCCATGTACAAGGTCTTGATGCTGAACGATGACTACACCCCCATGGAGTTCGTGGTGCACGTGCTGGAGCAGTACTTTCAAAAAGACCGTGCCGAGGCGACGCGCATCATGCTGCATGTGCACCAGCGCGGCGTTGGCATTTGCGGGGTGTTTACCTACGAGGTGGCCGAAACAAAGGTGACTCAAGTCATTGACTATGCGCGCCAGCATCAGCACCCTTTGCAGTGCACCTTGGAAAAGGACTAACGCGCCGTTGAGAACGAGGATGAGCTAACGGATGTTATCTGCCAACCTAGAGCAAACCCTGCATCGCGCCCTGGCCGGCGCCAATGAGCGGCGCCATGAATACGCCACCTTGGAACACCTTTTGTTGGCTTTGATCGATGATTCCGACGCCGTGGCGGTGTTGCGGGCCTGCGGCATGGATCTGCAGCGCCTGCAGGACGAGGTGCTGGATTATATCGACAACGAACTCTCCAGCCTGATCACGCCCCACGCGGGGGACGCCAAGCCCACCGCCGGGTTCCAGCGGGTCTTGCAGCGGGCGGCCATCCACGTGCAATCCTCCGGCCGGGAAGAAGTGACCGGCGCCAATGTTCTGGTCGCCATGTTTTCCGAACGGGAAAGCCACGCGGTTTTCTTCCTGCAGGAACAGGAAATGAGCCGTCTGGACGCGGTGAACTACATCAGCCACGGCATCGCCAAGG
>JANQKX010000297.1 GCA_028280915.1 Kiloniellaceae bacterium | reverse complement strand
CGCGCCGGAATACTGGGAGGCCGGGGTGGACGAGGCCCTGCGCAAGGCCTTGGTGAACCTCCAGTCGGTGGCGGCCCCGGCCGGGGAAATGCAGGTGGTGCTGGGCGCGGGCTGGCCCGGCATCTTGCTGCACGAAGCGGTCGGTCATGGCCTGGAAGGGGACTTCAACCGCAAAAAGACATCCGCCTTCTCCGGCTTGATCGGGCAGCAGGTCGCGGCCCGCGGCGTGACGGTGATCGACGACGGGACCATGCTGGACCGGCGCGGCTCACTCACCATCGACGACGAAGGTACGCCGACCCAGGCCACCACACTGATCGAGGACGGCATCCTGGTCGGCTATATGCAGGACCGGCAAAACGCGCGGCTGATGAACATGACGCCCACCGGCAACGGCCGCCGGGAATCCTACGCCCATATCCCCATGCCGCGCATGACCAACACCATCATGACGGCCGGGGAGCACGACCCCAAGGACGTGCTGGCGGCGGCCAAGAACGGGCTCTATGCGGTCAATTTCGGCGGCGGCCAGGTGGACATCACCTCGGGCAAGTTCGTGTTTTCCTGTACCGAGGCCTATCTGATCGAAGACGGGGTGATCGGCGCGCCCGTCAAGGGCGCCACCTTGATCGGCAACGGCCCCGAGGTGATGGGCAAGATTTCCATGGTGGGCAACGACCTAGCGCTGGACGACGGCGTGGGCACCTGCGGCAAGGAAGGCCAAGGCGTGCCGGTGGGCGTGGGCCAGCCCACCTTGCTGATCGACGGCATTACCGTGGGCGGGACGGGCGCTTGAGGCAAAAATTTTCTTAAAATTTTAAGAAAAGCACCACCGTTAACCACTTGTTAAGAGGTTGGGGCGCTTAATGAAGGTCCTAACGCTATCCCACTTTATCCTTAGAGCCGCCTCGCGCGGCTCTCTTTTTTTGTGGGCCGGCAACTCTTCGTCCGCGGCCACATCGAAGCAGTGGTAATATTGCGTCGCAATATGTTCGAATCCGGGCAGACTTGAGGTCTCTTCGTGGAAGCAGATGGCCTGGGTAGGTATCCGCAGGGTCACGGAACCTGTCAGCTGAAATGGACCGCGGCGATCCGCACCGGGATGTCGCCGATCACACGGGTTTGGTGGCCCTTGCCCGAGGTGTCGTCCAACATGACCACATCGCCGGCTTGACGCCTTTCCCGCTGGCCGTCACCGGCTTCGAACTCGCAAGCACCGGAAAGCAGCATCAGCCACTGGCGCACGGGTGTGGGGTGCCATTCCCCGTACCAGCCAACGGGAAGTTCCAGGAACACGCACTTGTCCGCATCCATGACCTGGGAGGTGTTCAAGGAGGGAGCCGGCGGCGCATAATCCGTGGACGCCAGAGGGAGCGTCTTGACCTCAAAATGGGAGACGTCCTTGGAATCCGCATAAATGCGCAGATAGTCAATTGTGCTCACGCCCGTCTCCCCGTTTTTTGGCTGTCCCCCGCCCGGGTTATTCGTTTTATGGGGATTAATAGGCGCAATCGGTGAAAATGGGGTCGATTTTTTGGCCCCAGCGCTCGTCATAGTCCTGCAACAGGTAGTCCGCCGGGCTCAGGCCCGTTTCCACCCGGGTGTGCAAGAGACCCAGGAAACTGGTTTCGTCCGTGCCCTGATCGTCCAAGCGCGCCCGCTGTTTCAGGCCCTGATCCGCGATATCCACCACTTGCGCGGCGAAGTCCTTCAAAGGCCGGCCGCGAAACTTGGTGTGCAGGGCCCGATAGGGCACCTCGGCCCGCAGATAGGCATGATCCTCGGGGGTGAAGTCCTTCACCAAGTCCCAGGCGGCATCCAGGCTGCTTTGGTCGTAGAGCAGGCCGACCCACAGGGCCGGCAGGGCACAGAGCCCCTTCCACGGCCCGCCGTCAGCGCCGCGCATTTCCAAAAAGCGTTTCAGGCGCACCTCGGGGAACAGGGTGGAGAGGTGGTCGGCCCAATCGCTCGTGGTGGGGATCTCCCCCGGCAGGGCCGGCAGCTTGCCGGCCATGAAATCCCGGAAGGACTGGCCGCTGGCATCAACGTATTCGCCGTTGCGGTAGACAAAGTACATGGGCACGTCGAGCACGTGATCCACATAACGCTCGAAACCCATGCCGTCCTCGAAAACAAAGGGCAGGATGCCGCAGCGGTCCGGATCCGTGTCGGTCCAAATGTGGGAGCGGTAGCTCAAAAAGCCGTTGGGCCGGCCCTCGGTGAAGGGCGAATTGGCGAAGAGCGCCGTCGCGATGGGCTGCAGGGCCAGGCTGGCGCGGAACTTTTTCACCATGTCCGCTTCGGACTGGAAGTCCAGGTTGACCTGCACCGTACAGGTCCGGAACATCATGCTGAGCCCCAGGGTGCCGACCTTTTGCATATAGGCGGACATGATCTTATAGCGCCCCTTGGGCATCCACGGCATGTCGTCGTGGGTCCATTTGGGGTCAAACCCCAGGCCCATCATGGCCACGTTCAAGGGCTCGGCCACCTGTTTGACCTGATGGAGATGGGTATGCACCTCGTCGCAGGTCTGGTGGATGTTTTCCAGCGGCGCCCCGGAAAGCTCGAACTGACCGCCCGGCTCCAGGGAGATGCCGGCGCCGTCCTTGGAAAGGGCGATCACGCTGTCGCCTTCAAAGACCGGCTGCCAGCCGAATTGCTGCATTCCGTCCAGCAGGGCGGCGATCCCCCGCTCCCCCCCGTAGGGCAGACGGCGAAAGTCCTCCAGCGTATAGGCGAATTTTTCGTGTTCCGTGCCGATGCGCCAGTCTTGCGGCGCTTTACAGCCCTCGGCCATGTAGTCGATGAGCTGTGCCTTACTTTCGATCGGCACGCCGGATGAACTAGGAGGTGCGGACATAAAGCATTCCCAACAGTGGCCGTTTCGACCCGTCAAACCTAGGCGTTGCCAGCGGAATCGCCACCCCGCCCAAAGGGCCGACTTTCCCGGTCGCCCAGCCAGGCCTGCCAACAGGCCAGGGCCATCAAGGCGGCCGTATCCGCCCGCAGCACCCGCGGGCCTAAATTTATCATGGTAGAAAAGGGCAGTAATCTCAAAGCGTCAAGCTCACTTTCTGCAAAGCCGCCCTCCGGTCCGCACATAACTGCCCAGGGCCCTTCCGCCCCCCGGCGGGCCGAAAGGGCGTCCGCAAGCGGCTGAGCGGCGCCGGATTCGGCGCAGACCAAGAGGTTCAGATCCTCCGGCAGGCTGCTCAAGAGGGCGTCGAAGGAAACCGGCGGGCAGACCTCCGGTAGGCTCAAGCGCTCGCACTGCTCGGCCGCCTCGCGCACGTTGGCGGCCAGGCGCTCCGTATTCACCCGCGCTACGTCCGTATGTTGGGTGATCACCGGCAGCAAGCGGGAGCAGCCCAGCTCGGCGGCCTTTTCCACCAGGAAGTCCAGGCGGGCCCGCTTGATGGGGGCGAAGATCAGCCAAAGATCCGGCTCCGCCACCGGCGCCCGGCGCCGATCGAGCACCTCAAGGGAACACCAGCCCTTGCCCAAGCCATCGATACGCGCCAGCCACTCCCCGTCCCGGCCGTTGAACACCGCCAGATAAGCCCCGCGCTGCAATCTGAGGACCGAACGCAAAAAATGGGCGCGACCGTGGTCCAGCCCCACGCTGGCCCCTTCGCTGAGGACCTGATCCACGTAAAGTCGGGTGGCGGTTTTTTCCCCCGTCATTTTGAAAACTGGCTCATGTTCAAAATTCGGTTCATGTTCGAGACGGGGTCATGGCCCAAACCACATCACTGAAAGAGTAAGTCCCGGGCGGCTTGCCGCCCTTTTTGCAGTTGGTGCCTTTCGAGGCGGTCAAAAGCAAGGTAAAGATGGGGCGATGAGCGACATCCCGTCCAAAGGCAATGCTGCGCCCTCCAGCAGCGCAAAGGCAAGCGATATCGCCGCCGACAGCTGGCTGCTGCGGCTGACGCCGAGTGTCCTGCACCCCTACATCACGCTGGCGCGCATGGACCGGCCCATCGGCACCTGGTTGCTGCTGTTTCCCTGCTGGTGGTCCCTCGCCCTGGCCTGGGCCGCCCAGCCGCAAGGCACCGACGGGGCAAACGTGCCCGACGGGGCCCAGGTGATCGTACTTTTTGTGCTTTTTGCCATCGGCGCCTTTGTGATGCGCGGGGCGGGCTGCACCTATAACGATCTGGTGGATCGGGATATCGATGCCAAGGTAGCCCGCACCGCCACCCGCCCCATCCCTTCGGGCCAGGTCTCCGCCAAACAGGCCGCCGCCTTTTTGGCGCTGCAGCTGCTGATCGGGCTGCTGGTCCTGCTGCAGCTCAACCTCTTCGCCATCGCCTTGGGCGCGGCTTCCCTGATGCTGGTGTTCGCCTACCCTTTCATGAAGCGCATCACCTATTGGCCGCAAGCCTGGCTCGGCCTGACATTTAACTGGGGCGCCCTGTTGGGCTGGGCCGCCGTGACCGGGGGCTTGGCCTGGCCGCCGGTGCTGCTTTACCTGGCCGGGCTGTTTTGGACCCTGGGCTACGACACCATCTACGCTCACCAGGACAAGGAGGACGATGCCCTGATCGGCGTGAAGTCCACCGCCTTGAAACTGGGCGCCGCCACCAAGCCCTGGCTGATCTTTTTCTACGGCAGCACGGCGGTCCTGATGTTCGCCGCCGGCGCCTATCTCTCCCTTGGCTGGCCCTTTTGGCTCGCCATGGCGGCCCTTTGCGGCCAACTGGCCTGGCAGGTGATCGCGTTGAACACGGACGATCCCCAGGACTGCCTGCGGAAATTCAAATCCAACCGGATGGTCGGCTGGCTCTACCTGGCCGGCGTGCCCCTCGCCGGATGGATCGGTGCCTACCTGCCGGCCGGCACATGAGCGGACCATGATCCCAACCCCGTCCACGGACGAGGCCCGCCAGGCCTTCATCCGCGCCCATACGGAAGTCCTGGCCCCGCCCCTGGTGCCCGAAATCAAACTGCATCTGGCCAGCGAGGTGGTGCCCCTGTGGCAGGCCACCGAGGACGAACTGGCGGCAAAAGGACTGCCGCCGCCCTTTTGGGCCTTCGCCTGGGCCGGCGGCCAGGCCCTGTCCCGTTATCTCCTGGATCACCCCCACGAGGTGGCGGGTAAGAGCGTGATCGACTTCGGCTGCGGCTCGGGCCTGCAGGGGATCGCCGCCGCCAAGGCCGGCGCGGCACGGGTCA
>JANQKX010000267.1 GCA_028280915.1 Kiloniellaceae bacterium | reverse complement strand
TCGGTGCCTCCAACGCGGTGAACTTGACCGATGGGCTGGATGGTCTAGCCATCGTGCCGGTCATGATCGCCGCCGGCTGTTTTGCCCTCATCGCCTATCTGACCGGCAACATTATCTTTTCCGATTATCTGCAGCTGCATTATGTGCCGGGTGCTGGGGAACTGGCGGTGTTCTGTGGTGCCTTGGTGGGGGCCAGCCTGGGCTTTTTGTGGTTCAACGCACCGCCGGCCATGGTCTTCATGGGGGATACGGGGTCGTTGAGCTGTGGCGGCGCCCTGGGTTCCATCGCGGTGGTCACGAAGCACGAGTTGGTGCTCGCCATTATCGGCGGCCTTTTTGTGCTCGAGACCGTTTCCGTGATCGTGCAAGTGGCTTCCTTCAAGTTGACCGGCCGCCGGGTGTTCCGCATGGCGCCGCTTCACCACCACTTCGAAAAGAAAGGCTGGGCCGAGCCCACCATCGTGATTCGCTTTTGGATCATTGCATCCATCCTGGCCCTCGCCGGCCTTTCCACACTCAAACTGCGGTGAGGAGGATCAGGTGATCGCATTGGATTTTGCCAAGGGACAAAAGGTCGCCGTTTTCGGCCTTGGCCTATCCGGCCAAGCGGCGGCCCGCGCCTTGGCGAAATCCGGGGCGCAGGTCTGGGCCTGGGACGACAATGAGGAGCGCCGTACCTCGCTGACGCAGGCAGGGATCGAACCGGTCGATCTTTATGATTGCGACTGGGGCGAGGTTGATTACCTGGTGCTCTCGCCGGGCGTGCCGCACAGATTTCCCGAACCCCATGCCATTGCGGCGAAAGCCAAGGCGGCCGGGTGCCCGATTATCGGGGACATTGAGCTATTGGGCCGCGCGCGGCGCAACGCGCGCTTTGTGGGAATCACCGGCACCAACGGTAAATCCACCACGACGGCCCTGATCGCGCACATCATCGCTCGATCGGAGATACCCTGCGCCGTGGGCGGCAATCTGGGCATGCCGGCCCTGGGCCTCGAAGAGCTCGCGGACGACGGCACCTATGTCTTGGAGATGTCGTCCTATCAGCTGGAACTGACCCCCAGTCTGGGATTCGATGTGGCTTTGCTGTTGAACATTTCGCCCGATCACCTGGACCGTCACGGCGGCATGGCAGGTTATGTGGCCGCCAAGCACCTGATTTTCGAGCAGCAAGACCCGGACCGGGTGGCCGTGATCGGCGTGGACGATCCGACCTGCCGCGGGATTTATCAGGAGCTGATCAAGACACGGGGCCGGGTGATTCCCATTTCCGGCTCGGAACCGGTGACTGGCGGCGTATACGTGGCGGACGGCCACCTGATCGACCACATGGACGGCGCCGGCCGGCCCGTTTGCGAGATGGCCGTGTTGGCTAATTTGCCAGGTGTGCACAACGCCCAGAACGCGGCGGCAGCCTATGGGGTCTGCCGTAGCCTGGGGCTCGCCGCCGACAGCATCGTTGCGGGATTGAAAAGCTTTCCCGGCCTGGCCCATCGACAAGAGCGGATTGCCTCGATCAACGGCGTTGCCTTCATCAACGATTCCAAGGCAACCAACGCCGAAGCCGCCGCCCGGGCGCTCGCCTGCTACGATCATATTTTTTGGATC
>JANQKX010000252.1 GCA_028280915.1 Kiloniellaceae bacterium | reverse complement strand
CGCCCGGCGGTACATGGGCATGTCGGTGATGTCGTGACCGTCCAGGGTGATCCAGCCGTAATCGGGCATGAGCAGGCCGATGATCATGTAAAAGGAAGTGGTTTTGCCGGCCCCGTTGGGCCCGAGCAGCCCCACCGCCTCGCCCCGCTGCAAGGCAATGTTCACACCGCGCAGCACGGGCCGCTTCTTGAAGGACTTGCCCAGATTGATGGCGGCGAGCCCCGTATTGTCCGCCACCAAGCGTGGGCTCGATGGCGGCGGGGCGTCCGCCATGGCTTCATGATGATCCGTCATAATCCAGGTGGTTCCTTCTCAACGAGGCGCGGGCCTAACGAAACACGGGCCTAACGAAACACGGGCCTAACGAAACACGGGCCCAACGAAACATGGGCCTAACGAAACGCTGGCCTTGACCTTACTCGGCCGTGTCGCTTGCCTCCGCCGGCGGGTCATCGGACCGCTTTTCTTCGTCCTTCGGTTTGGGCAATACCAGGCCCTGAACGCGCCCGGGGTCTTCGCCGCCCGGCTGCGCGCCCAACACTTTGCTCACCCCGGTTGCCAAATTGACCTCTGCGTACTCGCCGTTCAACTGGTTGGATTTCTGGGTGATTTTCACATCACCGGTCAAGGTCGCAACCTCCTCGGTCACATAATAGACCCCCGATTTGCCGCTGGCAAAGTCCGTGGGGGTGCGGATCTCCACATTGCCTTCGCCCACCACTTGGTAGACCGCCAGCTTTTCGTTCTCGTCGGCCTTGAAGTGGGCGGACAAGACATCGGCTTTGATCTGCTTTTCTTGGTGAACGGCTTCCGCGTTACCCCGGGCCACGGCGATCTGCCGGCCGCGCCAGTACTCCAAGGAATCCCGCGCCGTGATGACATCGTTGTTGGTTTTGCTGACCAGCTTCAGGTCCCCGCCGCGCAACTCCAAACGCTGATCGTCCAAAATGTACTGGCCATGGTCGCCATAGGCGATTTCACTTGCGGTCTCAATGGTCACGTTGCCCTTGGCGTCCAAGAGAAATACCTCGGTCTTTCCCGCCGCGTCCGGCCGGTAATAGGCGGAGAGCACGTCACCCCGGACGGTTACGTCCCCTTGAGCGGCCACGGCGTTGCCCCGGGCGATATAGACTTTATCGTCGCGGCGCCACTCCAGGCCCTCGTCCGCGTCAATCTCCAAGGGTTGGTCGCCGCCGCCCAGATCGGTGATCTCTTCTTGCGCGGCCAGGTTCCCCGCCGCGCTCAGCAGGCAAAAGGAAAACAGCAGAACCAGGCCGGCCTGGGCCAGGCGACTGATGGTCGGGACCGGCTTCGATTCGGCGGTCAATTGGGTTTGGATTTCGGTCATGTGCTGATCAGGGTTATTGCAAAACTTGCTCGTTTTCGGGGTAGAGGGTGAGGTGGCTCTTGCCCGTGAAGTGAATCACGCTGCCGCGATCCGTTACGTGAAAGCCTTCGGCTGTCAAGTTGCCCATGGGGCCTTGCCCCTCCACCGGGACAGACCCGGAGGCGGAGC
>JANQKX010000126.1 GCA_028280915.1 Kiloniellaceae bacterium | reverse complement strand
CTACTACACGGAAGCGGTTCTATTGGCCGCCTGGTGCGGCCTGCGCCAGGACTTTCGCCACTTCCGTTTGGACCGAATGGTCAGCTGCCAGGCGACCGGTGATTTTTTCCTGAAGGAGGCCCGCGCACTGCGCACCCGCTGGCTGGACAGCCTGGAACTTCCCTAGCCGCGCCGATTGACGTCTTCCCAAACGGCGGCCGGTAAGGCGGTACGCCCATATACTCTTTGTCACCAGAAAATCTTTGTCACCAGAAATTCTTTGTCAATTGCGACCCGCCCAAGGCAGCCGGCGCCCTATTTGATCAATAATTCCAGGGTTCTTTTGTCACCTCATACCGCGCAAACCGATTCATTACTGTGGCCCTAAAATGATGAATCAAACATTCTAATATTAGCGGAACCAAGGGTCAGTATTCGGCGGTTGCCAGGCCCCACAACAACGCTTTACGGGATTTATTTTTGCCTATAACATCGCCGACAAGATGGTTTCCCGGGTCTGGGAACCAACAAAACAGGGCCCGTCGGTTCCGGCGAAAAAACATAAAAAACTATTTGGACCGACCAATCGTTATGCGGGCCTGTCATAGGGAGGCGTCGATGCAGGCTGCGAAACTCAGCATCAACACGGTATTTGTGGTGTCCATGTGCTCCTGCGCGGGCATCGGCATCTGGGGTTTGATCGATCCTGACTCCATGACCGGAACCATGTTGGGCTTTACCAACTATGCCCTGACCGGCGTGAGCTGGGCCTGGCTTTTCATTTGTTCGGCTTTTTTGTTCTTGGGCGCCTACATGGCCTTCGGCCCCTATGGCCGTATTCGCCTGGGCAAGGACGACGAGGAACCGGAATTCTCCACCGCCTCGTGGATTGCCATGCTGTTCGCCGGCGGCATGGGCTCGGGACTGCTGCTCTGGGGACCGGCCGAGCCTATCTATCACTTTATCAGCCCGCCCGGCATGGAGGGGGGAACCCCCGCGGCGGCGCGGCAATCCCTGGTCATCACCAACCTGCACTGGGGTTTTCATGCCTGGGCCATCTACGCGGTCTGCGCCTTGGTGATCGCCTATTTCACCTTCCGCCGGGGCCAATCCTCGATGATTTCCACGCCGATCAAGAACCTCTTCAGCGGGGCGGCGGGTGAATACATCGGCAAGATCGCCGACATCCTGGCGGTCATGTCCGTGGTCTTCGGCCTGGCCGGCTCCCTGGCCATGGGGACCCTGGCGGTGCGCTCGGGCGCCTTTTTCGCCTGGGGCGTGGATGAAACCGTGACCACCTCCCTGATTATTTTGGTGATTTTGTTTGTTTGTTACATGCTCTCGGCCACCACCGGCGTGGACAAGGGCATTAAGATCCTGTCCAACATCAATATGGTCATCGCCATCTTGATCATGCTGATGGTGCTCTTCGCCGGGCCGACCCGGTTCCTGCTGGAGACCTTCGTGGATTCCATCGGCTCTTATTTCAGTTCTCTCATCACCGTTTCCTTTAAGCTCTTCCCCTTCGAGGACCTGGGCGGCTGGAGCGCCGGTTGGACCCTCACCTACCTGATCTGGTGGATTGCCTGGGGACCCTTCATCGGCATCTTCGTGGCCCGTATTTCCCGCGGCCGCACGATCCGTGAGTTCTGCATCGGCGTGATCGTGGTGCCCACCCTGTTTTCCATGCTGTGGTTCGCGGTCTTCGGCGGCACGGGCTTTTATCTGGAAATGTTCGGCGGCGGCGGCTTTAAGGAGCTGGTCTTCGAGGACGCCACCAAGGCCCTGTTCGCCTTTTTGGCCTACTTCCCCGGCGGTGCCATCCTGAACGTTCTGGCCGTGGCCTTGATGTTCGTCTTCCTGGTGACCTCGGCCGATTCAGGCACCTTCGTGTTGTCCATGATGACCACCGACGGCAACCTGAACCCGCCGGTCATGCAAAAGATGGTTTGGGGCACGCTGATCGCCGCATTGACCGCCGGCACGCTGTTTTCCGAATCAGTGGCGGTGGCCAAGGCCATGGCCATCACCGGCGCCATTCCGTTTACGGTCATCGTCTTGCTGCAGATCGTAGGCTTCTTGCGTGCGATCAGACAGGAACGACCACCGCTCGCGCCCATCGAGGCGCGCGGCGAAACCGTCGGCCAACACGGTTCGTGAGGGGGGTGCGAAGATGACAAAAGCTCTGAAAAGCCTTTGCTTGATCCTGGTCGCCCTCGCGCTCGCGTCCTGCGAGGAACAACAAGACCGTATCCAGATCGGGGCCAAAAACTTCGGCGAGAGCCGTATCCTGGCCCACATGATGGCGGCCCTGGCCGAGGAACAGGGCCTGCCGGTCAAAGGCGTGGTTGACTATCAAAGCACGCCGGCGATCCTGGAGGCCCTGAAGCGGGGCGATATCGACGCCTATCCCGAATACAACGGCACGGGTCTGGTCATGCTGGGGCAGAACCCCATCTCCGACGGGGATGCGGCCACCGCCCGGGTGAAGGAGATCTACGAGCCCCTCGGCCTGGTATGGCGTCCCCGTTTCGGCTTCGCCAACGACTATGGCTTGGCCATGTTGCCGTCACGGGCCGCCGAGCTCAGCGTCGCCACCATGTCCGAGCTGGTTTCGCGCGCCGATGACCTGACCATCGGGATCGAGGATGATTTCCAGGTCCGCCCGTTGGACGGTTTCCAGCCCATGGCCCTGCGCTATGACCTGGATTTCGGGGACGTGGATATCGTGCCGCTGGATGACCGCCTTCAGCTCTACGACAACCTGCTGGACGGCAAGGTGGACGTGATCGAGGTCTATACCACGGACGGGCAGATCGCCGACTACGACCTGGTGGTCCTGAAGGACGACTTGCAGTTCTTCCCCGTGTATCAAGCCGCACCCCTGGCCAGCGCCGCATCCCTGTCGACCCATCAGGGCCTGGGCGGCGCCTTGGATGCTCTGGCCGGCAAGATCGATGCGGACCAGATGCGGGATCTGAACCGCAAGGTGGAAAGCGAGGGCCGCTCGGCCCGCGCCGTGGCCCGGGATTTCCTGGCCCGCAACGACATGATCTCGGCCGGGGCGGTGCAGGCCGACGATCCCCTCTTGATCGCCGCTTCGCCCCAGGTCTCAGAAGGGGCGAAGGCCTCTACCTCCCTGCGTGCCGCCCGGCGCGCCTTCCCGGGGCGGGACGTGCAGATCACCCCCAGCTACGAGGGTCTGGAATCGGTGGGCAGCGGCAATGCCCGTCTGGCCCTGGTGTCGGCGGAAGCCTTCTTCGACCTATCCAGCCCGTCCCCGGTGCGCGACGATTCTTATGAAGCGGTCGCCGCGATCGGCCAGAGTCTGATTCATTTGATGACCCGCACGGACGGACCCACCCGCCTCGACCAGGCCACCACCATCGCCGTAGGGCCGGAGGGCTCTCCCTCCGCCCGGGTCGCCGGCCTCCTGAAAGCCGGCTTGGGGCTCTCGGCGGAGATCCTCAACGAGGACGACGCCACGGCGCAGGCCTTGGCGAAAAAGGTGCGCGATGGCACCGCCGACATCGGGCTGGTGTTCGCGCCGGAGGGCAACAGCGAGATCGTCGAGGCCTTTTCCGAAGGGGGCATGCGCTTGGTGCCGGTCACCGGCTGGACCGACGGTCCCAATCTGGTGCGCTACCGCTTCATGCGCCAGGCCCGGATTTCCGAAGGCCTCTATACCGGCGTGTTCGGCACGGTGGAAACCCTGGGCGCCCAATTGGTCCTGGCCGGCCCGGCCCCGCGCAGCGGCGATGTGGTGGGCGATCAAGGCCCCAGCGCCATCGCCGTGGGCCTGGCGCCGATCTCGGATTCCGCCGTGGCCGATTTGAACGCGGCCATCGCCGGCGAGCCCCTGATCGACCCGGCCATCCGGCAAGCCGCCGCCTTGGCGCCGAAACTGCCGGAGCCGCCGGCGGCCATCAACCCCCGCGCCGATATATCGTTCTTTAACCTGGCGATCATCATCTTGTTGTGTTGGGTTTTGTGGCTCTATGCCCGCCCGGCCCGTCGGTAAGGAGACCCCGTCATGGCTAAAAAAGTTCTCGTTCCCATCGACCTTGCGGATCTCAAGACATCCAAGAGAGTTCTGGCGGCGGCCCTTGAGCAGATCAATTCCGGCGACCAACTCACCGTCATGACGGTGGTGCCCGACATGATCACCGGTTTGGACTGGCGCTATGCCATTCGGGGCGAGACCGGCGGCTCGGAAGACTACGATCTGCAGGAAATCGTCAACGAAGCCTTGGCCCGCCTCAATGAAATCGTCGCCGATGAGGTTCCCGCCGGTAAAAAGGCCAAGACCATCGCCCGGCGCGGCACGGTTTACGAACAGGTCCTGAACGTGGCCGAGGAATTGAACGTGGACCAGATCGTCATCGGCGCCCACCGCCCCGGCCTGTCGGACTATCTTCTGGGCCCCAACACGGCGCGGGTGGTGCGTCACGCCACCTGTTCCGTATCGGTCATCCGCGGCGACTGAGCGGGCCGGGGCAATCTGCCCATAAGGCAAT
>JANQKX010000123.1 GCA_028280915.1 Kiloniellaceae bacterium | reverse complement strand
GGCCCGGGGCGAGCGGGTGACCATCGTGGGGGCCACCTCGGGGGACACGGGTTCGGCGGCCATCGAAGCCTGCCGGGACCGGCCGCAGATCGAGGTCTTCATGCTGCATCCCCACGGCCGCACGTCGGAAGTGCAGCGCCGGCAGATGACCACGGTCTTGGCCGACAACATCCACAATCTGGCCATTGAAGGCTCCTTCGATGATTGCCAAGACTTGGTGAAGGCCCTCTTCAACGACGGGGCATTCCGCAACGAATTCCAGCTGTCGGCGGTGAACTCCATCAACTGGGCCCGGATCATGGCCCAGATCGCCTATTACTTCGCGGCCGGGATTGCCTTGGGTGCGCCCGACCGGCCGGTCGGCTTTTCCGTGCCCACGGGCAATTTCGGCAATGTGTTCGCCGGTTATGCCGCCGGGCGCATGGGCTTGCCCATCTCCCAGCTGGTGGTCGCCTCCAACGCCAACGACATCCTGACGCGCTTTTTCGAAAGCGGCGCCATGACCATCGCCGGTGTTCAGCCCACCTTGTCGCCCTCCATGGACATCCAGGTTTCCAGCAACTTCGAACGCTTGCTGTTTGACCTTTACGACCGGGACGGGGCCAAGGTGGCCGAGACCCTGACCAATTTCCGCCAGAGCGGCAGTTTTCACTTGGATCAAGCCTTGCGGGACCGTCTGGCGCGGCTCTTCGATGCCTTCCGTCTGGATGACGCGGGCACGCTGGCGGAAATGCGCCGCTGCCATGAGGCCACCGGGGAGCTATTGGATCCCCACACGGCCATCGGGACCGCGGCGGCCAGGGTCAAGCGCCGCGCCGACGTGCCGGCCATGGTGGCGCTGGCCACCGCCCACCCGGCCAAGTTTCCCGACGCGGTGGAAAACGCCGTGGGCCTCAGGCCCGCCCTGCCGCCCCATTTGGCGGACCTCATGGAACGGCCGGAACGCAGTGACCGCTTGCCCAATGATGTGGGGCAGCTGCAGGACTTTATCCGTCGTTCCGCCCGCGCCTCGAACCGTCGGTAAGAGGGCTCCCAGGCCCCCTTGTGGATGAATGGCGGGAATTCGCCCTTGCCGTGGATGATTTTTACCGCTAGGTGAATCGGTCTTGTTTCTCTAGGGGATCTGCAGGTCATCGGGCAAATGCGTTCACGAGTAACGGTATCAACCAAGGCGGACCCGTGTCCGTCCAGGTGACCCGGCTGGCCAATGGCCTGACCGTGGCCAGCGACCACATGGCGTCCATCGAGACGGTTTCGGTGGGCGCCTGGGTGGGCAGCGGCACGCGCCATGAAACCGCCGAGGTGAACGGCATTGCCCATCTTCTGGAGCACATGGCCTTTAAGGGGACGGCCCGGCGGTCGGCTTTCGACATTGCCGAGGAAATCGAGGCCGTCGGCGGTCATCTCAACGCTTACACCAGCCGGGAATGCACCGCCTATTATGCCCGGGTGCTGGCCGAGGACGCGCCTTTGGCGGTGGATCTGGTGGGCGACATTCTGCAGAACCCGACTTTTGAGGAAATCGAGCTGCAGCGGGAGCGCTCGGTGGTCTTGCAGGAAATTGGCCAGGCCTGGGATACGCCCGACGACGTTGTCTTTGATCACTTCCAAAAGGTGGCCTATCCGGACCAGGGACTGGGCCGGCCGGTGCTGGGCGAAGCGGCGATCATCGACGATCTGGGCTCCGATGCCCTGCGTGGCTTCATGCGCCGCTCCTATGGCTTTGACCGCATGGTATTCACCGCCGCGGGCAACTTGGAACACCAAAGGCTGGTGGACATGGTGGGCGCGGCCTTCGCGGATGCCCGTAGCGGTGACGAGGTGTCTTCCGATCCGGCCGACTACCGTGGCGGCGAGTTGCGGGAAGAGCGGGATCTGGAGCAGGTGCATCTGGTCATGGGCTTTGACGGCGCCGGTTATCTGGACCCGGATTATTATCCCTTTTACCTGCTCTCCACCCTCTTTGGCGGCGGCATGTCGTCCCGCCTGTTTCAGGAGGTGCGGGAAAAACGCGGCCTGGTTTATTCGGTCTACTCGTTTTTATCGTCCTACCTGGACGGCGGGACCTTCGCCGTCTATGCCGGTACGGGCAAGCGGGAGGCGGCCGAGGTGATTCCGGTCATTTGTGATGAGATCAACGCCTTGTCCAAGGGCATTGGCGCGGATGAGTTGGCGCGGGCCAAAAGCCAGCTGAGAGCCGCGATCCTGATGGGGCGGGAGAGTTCGTCGGCCCGCTGCGAGACGCTGGCACAGCAAATTCTGACCTTTGGCCGGCCGGTGTCGACCGAGGAGATGTTGAGCAAGGTGGCGGCCGTTGAACTGGGCGATTTGCAACGGGTCGTCAGCCGTTTGCTCGAGTCCCGGCCGGCCATGGCCGCCGTTGGGCCCCTCGAATTCGTGGAGCCTATCGAGGAGGTGCAAGCAAGACTAGGCTAGGGCGGCGTCTGCTGGCGGCACGGGCATTAGCTATTGCCGTTTTTGGGGAGAGTGGATAAGAGATCTTATGATTCTTTCGTTCTTTGGCGGTGAAAAAAAGCGCACCATCAAGCTTGAGCGCGGGCGGGTCTTCTTGCGCCCGGCCCGAGTGTCCGATTGGAGGGACTGGGCCGAGCTGAGGGACCGGAGCCGGGATTTTTTGTCGCCTTGGGAGCCCACCTGGCCCAATGATGCCCTCAGCCGCCAGGCCTATCGGCGCCGGCTGCGGCAATACGACTACGAGTGGGAGCAAGGCACCGGTTTCAGCTTTTTTGTGTTTGCCCGGGAAGATGACCAGCTCTTGGGGGGCATCTCCTTTTCCAACGTGCGGCGCGGCGTGGCGCAGACGGCCAGCCTGGGATACTGGGTCGGCAAGCCCTATGCCCGGCAAGGCTACATGAGCGAGGCGCTGCTGGCGGCCTTGGAATTCGGTTTTGACCGTTTGGGGCTGCACCGGCTGGAAGCGGCTTGCTTGGTGAACAACGAAGCCAGCCAGGGCTTGCTGCGCAAGAGCGGCTTTTCCAAACAGGGTTATGCCCGGCAATACCTGCGCATCGACGGCCGCTGGCAGGACCACTTGCTGTTCGAGATCCTGCGCAATGACCCGCGCGGCGCCGCTGTGGCCAAAAGCACGTTAAAAACCTCGGCTTAGGATATATCTTCGAGAAAATCCGGATCGGATGCCGACGCGCAATGCCGCTCAGGCATGTCCGGCGGCGTCGGATAGATTGGTAATGTCCACGCCCAGGGTGGCGATCGCCCGTTCCCATTTGTCGTCCAGGCCGCCGTCAAACACCAGTTCCTGATCGGCGACCGCATTCAGCCAGCCGTTGGCCTGGATCTCGTTGTCCAGCTGGCCCGGCCCCCAGCCGGCGTAGCCCAGGGCCATGATTTGACGCAGGGGCCCCTGGCCTTGGGCGATGTCACGTAGGATATCGATGCTGGCGGTCAGGGAGATCTCGCCATTGACCTGCAGGGTGCTTTCTTGGGCATACTCCGCCGAATGGAGCACAAATCCCCGCCCTGATTCCACTGGACCGCCGAAGTGAACGGGGATGTCGTCCTTCAGGCCGGTCTGCTCGATGTCCAGCTGAGATAAGAGGTCCGGGAAGGTGATGGCGCCCACCAAACGATTGATCACCAGGCCCATGGCGCCGTCTTGATTGTGGGCGCAAATATAAATGACCGTGCGGGCAAAGCGGGAATCACGCATCCCCGGCATGGCAATGAGAAGCTGCCCCGTCAAATAACCGTCCGATTCTTGATAAAATTCAGTCATTCACCTTGTGCTTTTTTGGTTTTTGCGGCGGTGCGAGAAGAAGCTCGGCGCAAAAATCTTTGGCAACACGATATTGTGACGCTATTTGTCCTGTGCAGGATAACATAATTACCAAATATTCACTGCCGATTAACCGCGCCGAGAGTTATCTTTGTCCTATGGTAGCCATTTCTAGATTTTGGGCCAAGTTATACAAAATCAAGTCGGGTGAATCGACCTGTCCGGTGATGGCTTTGGGGCTCTTTTTGGCCGTTTTGGCCAGTTTGACCCTGGCCGTTCCCGTTGCCCATGGCGCGGCAGGGCCCTGGGCTGAAAATGACCACAGCCGCCTGCGGCTGGTGGCAACCACAGATGCGCTCGGCCCGGAAGTCGGCTCCGATCAGCCGGTGGTGGCCGGGCTTCAGTTCCAGTTGGCGCCGAACTGGAAGATTTACTGGCGCTCACCGGGGGATGCGGGCTTTCCGCCGTCCTTGGACTGGGCCGGGTCGGAGAATTTCGCCGGCGCGGAGATGGAATGGCCCATCCCCAAACGCTTTTCCCTCTTCGGCCTGGAAACCTTCGGCTACGGGGATGAAATCGTCCTGCCCCTGCTGATTCAGCCCCAGGTGGCCGGTTCCGACATGGCGCTCACGGCAGAAGTGAACTACCTGATCTGCGAGGAGATCTGCATCCCCTATACGGAAAGGGTGTCGCTGGATTTGCCGGCCGGGCCGGCGGCTTCTTCCCCGGAAGCCTCTTTGGTGGACCAATTCCGTGGCCTGGTGCCCCGTGACGGCGGCGACGCGGGGCTGCGCCTGGCCGAGGCGGTGCTGACCGGCGATATGGACGCGCCGATCCTGCGGGTGCGCGCCGAGGCCGATGCGCCCTTCGCGGCGCCCGATCTTTTGGTCGAGGGGCCGCCCTCCATATTTTTTGCCAAACCCACGGTCGCGCTTGCCGATGACGGCCACAGCGTCACCTTCGAGGTGGCCAGCGAAGTGGGCCCCTTGGGCGGAGTCTTGGAAGGCAAACAGCTGACCCTGACCGTGATAGACGGAGACCGGGGCATGGAGCAGGTGGTGCTCAGCCGCTTCGGCGACGGCAGCGCCGCTGTCGGGCCCGGGTCGGGCAGCACGGGTCAGGGCAGTGTCACCTTTGCCGCCCTCGCGGCCATCTTGGGCACGGCATTATTGGGCGGCTTGATCCTCAATCTCATGCCCTGTGTGCTGCCTGTGCTCTCCATTAAACTCCTGAGCGTGGTCAAACAGAGTGGCCGCGCCCGCGGCCATGTTCGCGGAACCTTCATGGCGACGGCCGCCGGTGTGATTTTTTCCTTCCTTCTCCTGGCCCTGTTGGCCGTGGTGCTGAAAAACGCCGGTTTGGCGGTGGGTTGGGGCATTCAATTCCAACAGCCGGTGTTCCTGATCTTCATGACCCTGCTTTTGGTCTTGTTCGCTTGCAACCTTTTCGGCTTTTTTGAGATTCCCCTGCCGGCCTGGCTGGGTGATATGAGCACCCAAGGGCCGCAGCAGGGCTATGCCGGTGCCTTTGCCACCGGTGCCTTTGCCACCTTGCTGGCCACCCCCTGCTCGGCGCCCTTTTTGGGCACCGCGGTGGGCTTTGCCCTATCCCGGGGCGCTTTGGAAATCTTCCTGATTTTTGCCTTCCTCGGCTTGGGGCTGGCGCTGCCCTATCTTTTGGTGGCGGCCTTTCCCGGCGTGGCCAACAAGTTACCCAAACCGGGTGCCTGGATGGTGACCGTGCGCAAGGTCTTGGCCTTGCCCCTGCTGGCCACGGCGCTGTGGCTGCTCTCGGTGCTTTGGGTGCAAGCCGGCGATCTGGTGGCGGTCGTGGCCGGCCTCCTGCTGGTGGCTCTCTCCGTGGTGCTGTGGCGGGGCCACGCGGCCCGAGCAGGGAGTCAACGCGCGTCGCTGCTGGCATCCCCGGTCCTGGCCGGGGTGCTGTCCCTTGCGGTTCTGGCCGTACCCATCGGCTTGGCCGATCATGAGCGGGGCGGCCCCCGTGACCTGGAGCATTGGGGCGTCTTGGACGAGGCCGCGATCCGGCAATCGGTCGCCGACGGTAAGGTGGTCTTTGTCGACGTGACGGCGGATTGGTGCATCACCTGCCAGGTCAACAAGCGGGCGGTGCTCGATCAAGACGAGGTCATGGCGCGCTTGCTGGAACCGGACGTGGTTCTGCAGCGGGGTGACTGGACCCTGCCCAGCGATGCCATCACCGCTTATCTGAACGGTCATGGGCGCTACGGCATCCCGTTCAACGCGGTCTATGGCCCCGGCGCGCCCGAGGGCATCGCTCTGCCCGAGATCCTGACCCGCAGCGCGGTCATGGAGGCCCTGGAAAAAGCCGGCGGCGGTTGAGACCAAGCCACCTTCGCCCGTGATGTTCGCGCCCGGGTTTCCTCTGCCCGCTTCTTGGCAAAGGCCTCCCGCGATCCTATCTTAAAGGCTATCTAAGAGATCCGCCGGGGCGCCCGCCACGGCTCTATTTGGGGAGGAAGTTGAGCGAGATGACTGTATCCGTGGGCGATCGCGTGCCCGAAGCGACCTTTAAGCACATGACCAAGGACGGCATCGACGATGTCTCCACCGCCGCGCTTTTCGGCGGCAAGAAGGTGGTGATTTTTGCCCTGCCGGGCGCCTTCACGCCGACCTGTTCGGCGCGTCATCTGCCCGGTTTCGTGCAGCAGGCGAGCGACCTCAAAGCCAAGGGCGTGGATACCATCGCCTGTGTGTCGGTGAACGACGCCTTTGTCATGGACGCTTGGGGCCGGGATCAGCAGGTAGGCGGCAACGTCATGATGTTGGCCGACGGCAACGGCGACTTTACCAAGGCCCTGGGCCTGGAAATGGATGCCAGCGGCTTTGGCATGGGGACCCGCTCCCAACGCTACGCCATGATCGTGGACGATGGCGTCATCTCCACCTTGAGCGTGGAAGCGCCGGGCGCCTTTGAGGTCTCCAGTGCGGAAGCGGTTCTGAAGGCCCTTTAAGCTTCAGCCAAAGTTTCAACACGGAATGGCGGCCTCAATCGGGGCCGCCATTTTGCTTTTTTTTGCGTAACTTAAGAGCCCTGCTCGGTGACGCCACGGCGGGCCAGGGCATCGACCCGTTCGTTTTCCGCATGGCCGCTGTGGCCCTTGACCCAGTGCCATGCAATGTCATGGGGCGCCAAGGCTGTCTCCAGTCGCTGCCACAAATCGGCGTTCTTGACGGGTTTTTTGGCTGCGGTTTTCCAGCCGTTGCGTTTCCAGTTATGGATCCACTTGGTGATGCCGTCCTTTAGGTAAACGCTGTCGGTGGTCAGGCGCACGGCCATGGGGCGCTTGAGGCTTTCCAGGGCGGCGATGGCGGCCAACATTTCCATGCGGTTGTTGGTGGTCTGGGCTTCACCGCCATAGAGTTCCTTTTCCACGCCCTTATAGCGCAACAGGGCGCCCCAACCGCCGGGCCCGGGATTTCCCGAACAGGCACCGTCGGTAAAGATTTCCACCGTGTCTTCCATCCCCCCCGTCATGGCCGGGTGATCCCATAAGCGCTGGAATCCGTCACGCCCTGGTGGAAGCGCAGCTTTTTCCAATACTCCAGAGGGTCCTTGGGCTTCACGAAGGCGCCGGGCGGATGGAAGATCCAGTCATAAAGGCGGGTGAGCAAAAAGCGGATGGCGCTGCCCCTGGCCAGGATGTGCAACACTTCGAATTCAGCCGAGGTTACCGGCCGTACCTTGTTATAGGCCTGGAGCATGAGGCCCGCCTTGGTGATGTTGAAGGCATTGTCCGTTTCGAAACACCAGGCATTCAGACAAACCGCGATGTCGTAGGCGAGGGAGTCGTTACAGGCGAAATAAAAGTCAATGATGCCGCTGAGGGTGTCTTTGAGAAAAAACACGTTGTCGGGAAAGAGATCGGCATGAATGATCCCGGTGGGCAAATCGGCGGGCCAATGCCGGTCCAGGAAATCCAATTCGGCCGCCAAGGATTGAGCTAGGCCCTCTTGCACCTCATCGGCCCGTTCGGCGCAGGCCTCGAAGATGGGCCGCCAGCCGGATCTTGACAGGTTGTTTTCCCGGGACATTTCGAAGGATTGCCCGGCCAGGTGCATTTCGGCCATGGCCCGGCCCAGCTCAGCGCAGTGAACCGGTTGAATGCGCCGCGGCCACAGGCCTTCCAAAAAGGAAATCAGCACCGCCGGACGGCCGCACAGCTGGTGCAGCGCTTTCCCGTCCCGGGCGACGACGGGCAAGGGGCAGGAGATCCCATGGCTGGACAGATGCTGCATGAGCCCGAGGAAATAGGGCAGGTCCTTGGGGTCCACCCGCTTTTCATAGAGTGTCAGGATGAAGTTGTTGTCCGTAGTTTGGAGCAAGAAGTTGGAGTTTTCCACGCCTTCGGCGATGCCCTTGAAGGAGATCACCTCGCCCAAGTCATAACGGGCCATGAAGGCCTTCAGATCCTCGTCAGAGACTTCGGTGTAAACGGCCATGAGGAACTCTGCGCTGCCGCGGAAGGGTCGCCGGCGGTTTATTGTATCAAGCGGGGAGCTAAGCCATGGCCTGGGCGTCAGTCAATACCCTCGGCAACTTGAAGGTGACGTTTTCCGCCCGCCCGTCGATCTCGTTCACGGTCACCTCGAAGCGCTCCTTACAGGCGGTCAACACCTCGTTGACGAGGATTTCCGGCGCCGAGGCGCCGGCGGTGATGCCCAGTCTCTCCACGCCCTCGAAAAGGTCCCAATCGATATCGCTGGCCCGTTGCACCAGCATGGCCTTTTTACAGCCGGCCGTCTTGGCCACTTCCACCAGCCTTTGAGAGTTGGACGAATTGGGCGCGCCCACCACCATCAGCGCGTCGCAGTTTGGCGCGATGAATTTTACCGCTTCTTGCCGGTTGGTGGTCGCGTAACAGATATCTTCCTTCTTGGGGCCCTTCAAATTGGGGAAGCGCCGCTGCAGTACGGCGATGACCTCGGCGGTGTCGTCCACCGAGAGGGTGGTTTGGGTGATGTAGGCCAGGCGGTCCGGGTCTTCGACCTGCACGGTCTCGGCCCCTTTTGTGTCTTCCACCAGGATGATGGTGCCGGGCGGGAGCTGGCCCATGGTCCCGACCACTTCGGGATGCCCCGCGTGGCCGATCAGCAAAATCTGATGACCCAGGCGGTGATGGCGCTCGGCCTCGCGGTGGACCTTGCTGACCAAAGGACAGGTGGCGTCCAGGTAGAAGAGGTCGCGCCGCTGGGCTTCCTGAGGCACGGATTTCGGCACGCCGTGGGCGGAAAAGATCACCGGTGCCTCTTCCGGCACGTCGGTCAGTTCCTCAACGAAGATCGCGCCCTTTTTTTCCAGCCCTTCCACGACGAAACGGTTGTGGACGATTTCGTGACGCACATAGACCGGCGCCCCGTACTTTTCCAGCGCCTGCTCGACGATCGCGATGGCCCGTTCCACGCCGGCGCAAAAGCCGCGGGGCTTGGCCAGCACGATCGTAATTGCCTTCTTTTCCATTTCCTCGCTGTCCTTGACCTGCTGTTGGCGCGCCCGTCCATATCAGCAGGACGCACCACGGATTACCAGACATATGTGCTTTGCGTCTTCCGCATCAAGTCGTCAAATGGCTGATGAGCGGCCTTTACGGGGGACCGCGTTGTGAGGCGCTCCTTATGTGATGCCTCTGGAAACGCCACTTGTGTAACGCTCTGACCTTGCCTAAAGTCCAGCAGTTTTAGGGTCAGGAGTCGAAACAATAAAGTCTTTTCCTGGCCGAAGACGCCAATCGTGGATCATGGGACCGAGGATCTGTCATGACTGAGCCAATTCCGGCGCAGAAAGCTCCCTATAAAATAGACGTTGTCGAAGGCAAATCCTATTTCTGGTGTGCTTGCGGCCGCAGCCAAAAGCAGCCCTTTTGCGACGGATCTCACAAGGATACCGGGATCACGCCGATCAAATATAAGGCCAAACGGTCCGGCCCCGCGTTTTTTTGCGGTTGCAAGGCCTCTGCCAAAGAGCCCCTGTGCGACGGGACCCATAGCCGTCTTTAGTTTTTTTCTGTTGGTTTTGATCCATGTCGAAACGAGTTGCTCTGGCAATCCTTGCCATGGCCATAACGGCTGGTTGCTCCAGCGACGCTCCGCCGCTGCCCTGTCCGCCCATCGTGGTGGTGCGTGACGCCGATCAAATGACCCGATTCGAGGGCGCCGGACGGGACCTGACGGATGTGATCTTTCAGGCGGACCTAACCGGGACCGGCGTGACCTGCAGCTACGACGAAGCGGCCATCGACGTGGAAATGCTGGTGCGAATCCAGGCCCGCCGAGGGCCCGCCGACCTCACGAACCGGGCCGACCTTTCGTACTTTGTCGCCATCTCCGGGCGGGAGCAAAACGTGATCGCCCGCGAGGAGTTCGACGTGGCGGTTCGCCTGCCCAGCAACGGCGCCAAGGTGTCCAAGGTGGACGAAGTGAAACCGCGTATTCCCTTGGCGCCGGGTCAAAACGGTGCCGATTTCCGCATCTACGTGGGCCTGCAGTTGAGCCCCGAGGAACTGGAGTACAATCGCGCCGAACCCTAAATTGCCGGACTCTAAGCTGTGGGCCCCAAAGCCGCGGAAACCCTCAGCAGTTCACCACGTTGACCGCCAGGCCGCCTTGGGAGGTTTCCTTGTACTTGGCCTGCATGTCCAGGCCGGTTTGGCGCATGGTCTCGATCACCTTGTCCAAGGGGACCATGTGATTGCCGTCGCCCTTGAGCGCCAGGCGGGCGGCGTTGATGGCCTTGATGGCGCCCATGGTATTGCGTTCGATGCAGGGCACCTGGACCAATCCGCCGATGGGGTCGCAGGTCAGGCCGAGATTGTGTTCCATGCCGATCTCGGCGGCGTTTTCGATCTGCCGGTTGGTGCCGCCCAAGACCGCGGCCAGGCCGCCCGCTGCCATGGAGCAGGCCACGCCCACCTCGCCCTGGCAGCCCACCTCGGCGGCCGAGATGGAAGCGTTTTTCTTGTAGAGCATACCGATGGCTGCCGCCGTGCTCATGATGGTGAAAATGCCTTCCTCGTTGGCGCCGGGCACGAAACGGTCGTAGTAGGCCAGAACCGCCGGAATCACGCCGGCCGCGCCATTGGTGGGGGCGGTGACCACCCGGCCGCCGGCGGCGTTTTCCTCGTTGACCGCCAAGGCGAACAGGTTGACCCAATCCATCACGGTCAGCGGGTCCTTCAAGGCTGCTTCCGGCCGGTCGCAGAGGTCGCGCTTCATCTCGGCGGCGCGGCGGCGCACGTTGAGGCCGCCGGGCAGCACACCCTCTTCCTGGCAGCCCCGCTTGATACAGTTGTCCATCACCGACCAGATTTGGCGCATTCCTTGGCGGATTTCCGCGTCGCTGCGCCATGTTTTTTCGTTTTCCAGAACGATCTGGGAAATGGTCAGCCCCGTTTCCTCGCCAATACGCAAGAGGTCTTCCGCTGATTCAAAAGGATAGGGCAGGGTCACGTTGGCCCCGCCGGCTGCGGCGGGTTGGTCCACCTCGTCTTCGCTTAGAACGAAGCCGCCGCCGACGGAATAGTACTGTTTCTCATAGAGAACCTCGCCGTCGGCGCCGTGGGCGATGAACAACATGCCGTTGGGATGCTTGGGCAGGGATTCAAAAAAGTTGAATACCAGGTCATTTTCTTCGTTGAACGGGATGCTGGCGCTGCCGAAGAGGGCGATTTCCCCCGCGTCACGGATGTTTTGCACCAGGCCGGGCACACGGTCCGGGTCCACCGCGTCGGGCTTTTCCCCCAGCAGGCCGAGCAGGACCGCGATGTCCGTGGCATGACCCTTGCCGGTCAGGGCAAGGGAGCCGTAAAGGCCCACTTTCACCCGCCGGACCTGGGCCAAGAGGTCGCGGGCTTGCAGATCCAATAGAAAACGGTGGGCCGCCCACATGGGGCCGACTGTATGGGAACTGGACGGGCCGATGCCGACCTTGAAGAGATCGAATATGCTAAGGGACATCTGACGCTCTCCTCTGCCGCCCGCCCCGCGGGCCTGATTTTCGGCACATCCAGGCCAAGGTGCCCATTGGACCCAGATTACCCTCTTGCCCGAACGCATCAAGAATAATGATGCCTATCGGAAACTTTTGCACTATATAGATATGTGTCTTAGATTTCTCAACGGCAATCGGCACTTTCCGGCGTCGGTTAAACCAGTCCTACAAAGATCGGCAAAGCGCGTAACTCGGCATGGCATTGGTTCAAGATAGGCGGGCGTCGCTCCAAATCTCGTCGACCGTTGAAGACACCCTGGTCGAGCCCTTGAAACTGGGCGAGCGGGTGCGCGAGATCCGCAAGAGCCGCAACTGGACCCTGGAGGAGGTCAGCGCCCGCACCGGCTTGGCCCGCTCTACCTTATCGAAAATTGAAAATGAGCAGATGTCCCCCACCTTCGATGCCATGCAGAAGCTGGCGGCGGGCTTGGGGATTGAAATTCCACAACTCTTTGCGTCCGCGACCCGGCGCCCCACCTTGGGCCGGCGGGCCATCACGCCGGTGGGGCAGGGCAAACGGCAGCTCACGCCCACCTACGAGCACGAACTGCTGTGCGGTGAAGTGGCGCGCAAGAAAATGGTGCCCTTCAAGAGCACCATTCGGGCCCGATCCTTTGATGAGTTTTCCGAATGGGTGCGCCACGATGGCGAGGAATTTTTGCTGGTCCTGGAAGGCGAGATCCTGTTTTACACCGAGTTTTATGAGCCCGTGACCTTGCGGGCCGGGGACAGCGCCTACTACGACAGCGGCATGGGGCATGCCTGTGTTTCCACCAGCCCCCAGGATGCGACCATCCTGTGGGTGACGGCAAACTAAGGCAGAAAAACCGGCGCGAAGGGACTTGATTTTTTGCCGCAAGGAAATATATTTCCGATCGGAAACTTTTTGAATGAGACACGTGACAAAAGAGAGTTTCCACAACCTGCCGTGAGGAACTGAAAAAAGGCAATGGGGAGGTGTGCCATGTCGGGACAAACCGACGCCGGGCAAGCATTGAAACGAACACCGCTACATGGGCTGCATCAGGAATTGGGCGGCAAACTGGTTCCCTTCGCCGGCTATGAACTGCCCATCAACTATTCCGCCGGCATCATGGCGGAACACAACCATACCCGGGCCGGGGCCTCGTTGTTCGACGTGTCCCATATGGGGCAGGTGCGCATCGACGGGCCGGAACGGGCCGGCGCGCTGGAGACATTGATCCCGGCGGATGTGGCCGGCATGGCGCCGGGCAACATACGCTACAGCTTTTTCACCAACGAAACGGGCGGCATTCTGGACGACCTCATGGTGACCCAGGGGGGCGATCATCTCTATCTGGTGGTCAACGGGGCCTGTAAGGCTGCCGACCTGGACCATCTGCGGCAGGGGCTGGCCGGGCGCGCTGATGTGACGGAACTGGCGGACAAAGCCCTCTTGGCCCTGCAGGGCCCGGCGGCGGCGGCAGTGCTGGCCCGTATGGCGCCCGGCGTGGCGGCCATGGCTTTCATGACCTCTACCGAACGGGATATCGCGGATATCCCCTGCCGGGTCAGCCGCTCCGGCTATTCCGGTGAGGACGGTTATGAAATCTCCGTGCCCGGCGATGCCGCCGAGAGCCTGGCCCGCCGCCTGCTGGCGGAAGAAGAGGTGGCCCCGGCCGGGCTGGGCGCGCGGGATTCCCTGCGTTTGGAGGCGGGGCTTTGCCTCTATGGTCAGGACATCGACACGACCACCTCGCCCATTGAGGCGGGCCTGGCCTGGGCCGTTCCCAAACGCCGCCGCGCCGAGGGCGGTTTTCCCGGTGCCCCGGTGATCCAAGCGCAGCTGGCCGACGGGCCGGCGCGCAGGCGGGTGGGGATCAAGCCCCTGGGACGGGCGCCGGTGCGGGCCGGGGTGGAGATCGTCGATGATGGCGGGCAAAATATCGGTACGGTTACCAGCGGCGGCTTCGGCCCTTCTTTTGGCGGACCGGTGGCCATGGGCTATGTGGCGCGCGCCCAAGCGGCGGCCGGCACGGCGGTTTTTTGCCAGGTGCGGGGGAAGTCACTGCCTTGTGAGGTGATCAAGTTACCTTTTGTGCCACACAGTTATTACCGAGGCTAATCGAATAAGGGGAGCGACCATGAGCAAGCGGTATTTCACGGAAGATCATGAATGGGTTGAGGTCAACGGTGATCAGGCGACCGTCGGCATCACCGACTATGCCCAGGGGCAACTGGGCGACATTGTCTTTGTCGACCTGCCCGAAGGGGACACGGAGCTCAGCAAGGGCGACGAGGTCGGGGTCATCGAATCGGTCAAGGCGGCCAACGAATACTACGCGCCGATCAGCGGCACGGTGAGCGAATCCAATGAGGCCCTCGGCGACGATCCGGCTCAGCTGAACAGCGACGCGGAAGGGGCGGCCTGGATTTTCAAGATGTCGGTCGGCAATGCCTCGGAACTGGAGGAATTGTTGAGCGATGCGGCCTACAAGGAACTTTTGGCCAGTTTGGAATAGGACCAGCTTGGAATAGGACCAGCTTTGGATTAGGGCCGGAAAACAGACGCAGTAAAGTATCGCAAAAAAGTATCGAGGCGGCAGGGCCGCGGCGCCGGGCAGTCACCCTGA
>JANQKX010000112.1 GCA_028280915.1 Kiloniellaceae bacterium | reverse complement strand
AGGTGAGCGAAGGCCAGGTGCTCTACCAGGGCCGTGATCTGCTCGAGATGGATCCGGAGGAACGGGCGGCCGAAGGCGTCTTCCTGGCCTTCCAGTATCCGGTGGAAATCCCCGGCGTGCCCAACACCACCTTTTTAAAGGAGGCGGTGAACTCCGTGCGCCGCTACCGGGGCGAGCCGGAACTGGACGCCATGCAGTTCGTGAAGATGCTCCGGCAGAAGACCAAGGAACTGGGCATGCCCGATGACCTGCTGAAGCGCCAGGTCAACGTGGGCTATTCCGGCGGCGAGAAAAAACGCAACGAAGCCCTGCAGATGGCGGTGCTCAACCCCACCCTGGCCATCCTGGACGAAACCGACAGCGGCCTGGACATCGACGCCCTGCGCACCGTGGCCGAAGGCATCAACCAGCTGCGCTCGCAAGACAACGCCCTCTTGGTAATCACCCACTATCAGCGCCTGCTCAACTACATCATTCCAGATCACGTGCACATCCTGGCCGACGGTAAGATCGTGCGATCGGGGGATAAGGAACTGGCCTTGGAGCTGGAGAAAAACGGATACGCCGGTTTTGTCGGCGCGGCGGCGGAATGATGAATCAGGTGCTGCCCCATATCCGTCCGGCCGACAATCCTGCCATCGAGGCCATGCGGGCTCAATTCGACGCCTTGCGGCCCCACCTGGCGGGGCGGGACCGGGGCTGGCTGAACCACCAGCGGGAAGCCGCCTTGGAAGCCTTCGCCAGCCAGGGCTGGCCCAGCGTGCGCCACGAGGCCTGGAAGTACACCAGCCTGAAGGCCCTGGACAGCGCCCTTTACAAGCCGGCGGGCCTGGTGCCCTGCGGGGTCAGCATCGACACCGCCCCCCGCCTGCTGCCTAGTAACAGCGGCCATTGCCTGCTCACCTTCGTCAACGGTCAGCTCAGGCCCGATCTGGGCGCGCGGGTCGAATTGCCGGAAGGGGTGGAACTGCTCACGCTGGCGGACGCTCTGCAAGCCTGGCCCGACTGGATGCAGGCCCATCTGGGCCGGCGGGCAAAACCGGACGGCAAGGCGCTGGTGGATCTGAACACCGCGCTCATGAACAACGGCTATGTGCTGCGCCTGCGGCCGGGCACCCAGCTCCATGTGCCCATCGAGGTCTTGCACTTGAGCGCCGGCGCGGCCCACCCCGTGGCCGTCCATACCCGTAACCTGATCGTCCTGGAAGCGGGCAGCCGGGCCACCGTCATCGAACACCACCACGGCCTGGACGACAGCGCCAGCTTCGTCAACGCCGTGACCGAGGTGACCCTGGGGCCGGACAGCTTGTTCCAGCACTACAAGCTGCAAAACGAAGGCCCCCGCACCTTCCACTTTTCCACCGGCGCGGCCGAACTGGACCGCGGCGCTTCTTATGATTCCTTTACCCTGTCCATAGGTGCACAGCTGTCCCGCAACGAGGTCCACGTGGGCCTGGCCGGCGAAGGCGCCGAATGCCATTTGAACGGCGCCTACCTCATGCGCGGGCACCAGCACTGCGACACCACCACGGTGATCGATCACCTGGTGCCCCACACCAGCTGCCGGGAGACCTTCAAGGGCGTGGTGGACGACCAGGCCCGGGCCGTGTTCCAGGGCCGCATCGTGGTGCACGAAGGGGCGCAGCAGACCAATGGCCATCAGCTCTCCAAGGTCTTGCTGCTGTCCAACGAAGCCGAGGTGGACGCCAAGCCGGAACTGGAGATCTATGCCGACGACGTGCTGTGCAGCCACGGGGCCACGGCCGGCGACTTGGATGCCGCGGCGCTGTTTTACCTGCGCTCCCGGGGCATTCCCGAAGAACAGGCCCGCGCCATGCTGATCGAGGCCTTTTTGGCCGAATCCATCCAGTCCATCGCCGCCGAGGGGCTGTGCCCCGCCCTTATGACCTCCATCGGGCATTGGCTCGCCGATGCTTAGGCCGACGATGCGAAAACTGCTCAGGATCTCGATTTATCGAATGGAAAAGCGATGATGAACATTGCCACCAGCCCAGCCGTGGGCGCTAATTCCACCCTGGCCTTTGACCTTGAGTCCGTACGGGCGGATTTCCCCATATTGAGCCGCAAGGTTTACGGCCAACGGCTGGTCTACCTGGACAGCGGTGCCTCGGCGCAAAAGCCCGAGGCGGTGCTCGGCACCATGGATCATATCTATCGCACCAGCTATTCCAATGTGCACCGGGGCGCGCACTGCCTGGGCCAGGAAGTCACCGAAGCCTTCGAAGCGAGCCGCCAGACCGTGGCGGATTTCATCGGCGCCGCGTCGTCCGACGAGATCACCTTCACCCGGGGAACCACCGAGGCCATCAACCTGGTGGCCTCCAGCTACGGCCGCGGTTTCCTGAAAGAAGGGGACGAGGTGATCCTCTCGGTCATGGAGCACCATTCCAATATCGTGCCCTGGCAGCTACTGCGCGATCAGATCGGCATCGTCATCCGCGTAGTCTCCATCGACCCGGCGGGCAATCTGCTGATGGAGGATTACAAGAACCTCTTGAACGAGCGCACCAAGCTGGTGGCCATGACCCATATCTCCAACGCCCTGGGCACGGTCGTCCCGATCGCCGAGATCATCCGCCTGGCCCACGACGTCGGCGCCCGGGTGCTGGTGGACGGCAGCCAGGCCGTGCCCCACCGTCAGGTGGACGTGCGGGCCCTGGACGCGGACTTTTACGTCTTCACCGGCCACAAGGCCTATGGCCCCTCGGGCATCGGGGTGCTTTACGGCAAACGGGATCTGTTAAACGCCATGCCGCCCTATCAAGGGGGCGGTGAGATGATCCGCCGGGTGACCTTCGAGGAGACCACCTACCAGGATGTGCCTCACCGCTTCGAAGCCGGTACCCCGGCCATCGTGGAGGCCATCGGCCTGGGCGCCGCCCTGCGTTACTTGGACTCCGTTGGCCAGGACGCCATCGAAGCCCACGAAGCGGGTATCCTGGCCTACGCGACCGAGCGCTTGGGGGAAATCCCCGGCCTCACCATCCACGGTCAGGCCCAGGACAAGGCCAGCATCATCTCCATGACCATGGAGGGCCTGCACGCCCATGATATCGGCACCATCGTGGACCGGGCCGGGGTGGCGGTGCGCGCCGGCCACCACTGTGCCCAGCCCTTGATGGACCACTTGGGTATTCCCGCCACCGCCAGGGCTTCCTTTGGTATCTACAACGGCCCCGACGACGTGGACGCGCTGGTCGCGGCGCTGGAAAAGGCGCGGGACATTTTCGGCTAGGCATGGAACTGAATAGGAGATCCAGGTGAACCCCGGTAACGGCCGCCCCATCCTGCCCTTCAGTCATTTTGTTCCCGGCGGTTCCGCCGCCGAGGAGGGCTTCACGGCCCGGGCCGGCGCGCCCCTGCCCGAAGAGGCGCGCAAGCAGGCCGATGAGGATGCCGTGATCGAGGCCCTGCGGGAAGTCTACGACCCGGAGATCCCGGTTAACATTTATGACTTGGGTTTGATCTATGATATCGACCGGGCCGAGGACGGCTCGGTGGCGATCGAGATGACCTTGACGGCGCCGGGCTGCCCCGTGGCGGGTGAAATGCCCGGCCAGGTCGCCGAAGCGGTGGCGCAAGCGCCCGGCGTGGGTGAAGTGGCGGTGACCCTGACCTGGGAGCCGGCCTGGACCCAAGAGTGCATGTCGGAGGACGCCCGCCTGGCGCTGGGGCTGATTTGACACCATATGAGAAAGGCCGCCCGATCAGGCGGCCAAAGACGCGAGTTTGAGGGCTGAAGAACATGATGGCGAATTTGATATCCCTGACCGACAAGGCCGCCGAGCGGGTCAAGGAACTGATGGACAAGAGCGACAAGCCCGTGGTGGGCCTCAGGGTCGGCGTCAGCACCCGGGGCTGCTCGGGCATGAGCTACGTGGTTGAATACGCCGAGGAACAGCGCAAGCTGGAGGACGTGGTGGAAGACAAAGGGGTGAAAATCTTCATCGAGCCCACGGCGGTGATGTTCCTCTTCGGCTCCACCATGGACTACGTGGAAGACAAGTTTCAAAAGGGCTTTGTGTTCAGCAATCCCAACGAAAAGGGCCGCTGCGGCTGCGGCGAATCCTTCCACGTTTAAGCCGTCGGCGCTCACATGAGCGCGAAACGGCGCAGGTACTGATCCCAAATCTGCTTTTCGTAGCGCAGGGCATAGGCGTCCGCGTAAGGCTCGCCACGGGCGCAGTCCAGCTTGGATTTGGTGGTCATGCGGTCGTGATGGTGGCCCAGCTCGTGTAAGAAGATGTTCAGCAGCTGATAGGCCCGCGCTTGCGTGTCGGTGAACCGGCAGACCACCCAGCCGCGGCGCCGCTCGCAATGCACGCCCAGGCGGGCAAAGACCTCCCACTCCCGGTCGTAATAGTCCGCCGGCACCTGAATCCAAGTCCCCCGCTCCCAGGCGCAGAGGCCCACGATGCCCCGCTGGTCGTACCACCCGAAACAACCCGGATCCCCCGCCGCCAACAAAATGCCGTCCAAGCCCTTGGACAGCTCGTCCCAATTGGGGATCATTTCGATGAAGGCCCAGATATCCTCCCGGCGCAGGAGATGGCGGTAGCCGGCGCCGGGCCGCTCCTTGTCCACCAAGGGAACGGGCTGAACGGTGTTCCAATACGTCGGTGTGATGGCATGACGGTTTTTGGCCTTGAGATGGCCCCGATGGGCACGGCCGCCATGGCTGGCCGTTGTTGTGCGTCTTTTGAAGCTTGCCATGCCGTCTCTCCTCCACTACGCCAACAACACCAAATCATCCAATAGTCAGAAGGAAATTTCAACTGTCTTGTTTTGTTAATAAAATTCCTTAACTATCTATTTTTACTTATTTTTCTTATTTGTATAAAAGTGAAATCACAACAAAATCCAAAAGCCGTCATGGACAAAGTCAGCCAATTGTTCGATAGATAGGCATGCAGTTTCTTACCCCAAAACGGTGATATCGGTGATTGGCCTGGTCTCAGCTTTCGGAGCCCGTGATGCGCGTGGTTGAGCCG
>JANQKX010000108.1 GCA_028280915.1 Kiloniellaceae bacterium | reverse complement strand
GTTGCCTTCCTGGATCAGGTCCAGGAACTGCAGGCCCCGGTTGGTGTACTTCTTGGCGATGGAGATCACCAGGCGCAGGTTGGCCTCGACCATTTCGGTCTTGGCCTTGCTGGCTTCCCGCTCGCCGGTCTGCACGGTCTTGACGATGCGGCGGAACTCGCTGATCTGCAGGTCGCTGGCGGCGGAGATCTCCGCCACCTCGTTGCGCAGCTCCTTGATCCGGTCCCCGTGGCGCTCGGCATACTGAGCCCAGCCCTTGCCGGTCAGGCGCTTGACCTTGGACACCCAGCGCCGGTCCAGCTCCCGGCCGTAGTAGTGATCGAGAAAATCCGCCCGCTTGATGCCCGACTTCTCGGCCATGCGAAGCATCTTGCCCTCGATGGTGACCAGGCGGCGGTTCAAGCCATAGAGCTGATCCACCAGCTGTTCCAGACGGGCATTGTTGAAATGCACGTTTTCCATCAGGTCGATGAGGGCGACCTGCAGCTTTTCGTGCTCGCCTTCCATCTCGGGGGTGATCTTTTCCCCCTTCTGCATGGCGGTCAGGCGCTTTTCCTGAACCTTGGCCAGCTGGTTCCAGGTCTCGTTGATTTGATCGAAGGTCTCCAGGACTTGCGGCAAAAGGGCCGCTTCCATGGCCGCCAAGGAGATGTTGCTTTCTTCCTCCTCCTCGTCGTCGCCCTCTTCACCCTCGCTTTCCGTCTCCTCGCCCTCGCCGTCGCCGCTGGGGCGGGCGGCTTCCTTGGCCGGCTCCGACTTGGCGCTGTCGTCCTTCACCACTTCCAGGATGGGGCGAGCATTGGCTTTGTCATCCTCGGGCAGGTCATCGTCCTCGCCGGACTCCACCTTGGCGATGTCTTCGTCGTTGGGGCCGCCGCCGTAGGTCGCGTCCAAATCGATAATGTCGCGCAGCAGGATACGCCCGTCGATCAGCGCCTGGCGCCAGGACAAAAGAGCGCGGATGGTCAAGGGCGACTCGCAGATGCCGCCGATCATCTTTTCCCGGCCGGCCTCGATGCGCTTGGCGATGGCGATTTCGCCCTCGCGGGACAACAGCTCCACCGAGCCCATTTCCCGCAGGTACATGCGCACCGGATCGTCGGTACGGCCGATATCGTCGTCGTTCAGGTTGCCGGCGGTGCCGCTGGATGTGGTGGTTTCCTTGGCGGCGCCCTCGGCCGGCGCTTCCTCGGGCTCGTCGCCCTCAATGACGTTAATCCCCATCTCCGACAGGGACGCCATGGTATCTTCGATCTGCTCCGACGACATCTGGTCCGGGGGCAGGACTGAATTCAGCTCGTCATAGGTGACGTAGCCCAGCTCCTTGGCCTTGGCCATCATCTTCTTGACGGCCGCCGAGGCGCTGTCCATCAAGGGGCCGTCACTGGTTTCTTCGCGGGTTTCGGTCGTTTCTACAGCTTCGTTTGCCTTTGTCGCCATACGGATTTAATCCCCACCTAATGCCCCGCCAGATGCGATTCACCCCGCGTAGAGCGAATGAACGCGCAGAGGCCTTAAAGAATTGTTAATGCTGGTCGGACTGCTTGGCCGCGTCGTAGCGGTCCAGGTCATGCCGATCCGTTTGAGAGTTTTGGTTCAATTTTTGCTTTGCCTGCAGACGTGCCAGGTTTTCTTCCGTCATTTGGGATTCCAACTCCAGCTTCGCCTCATGGGTATCCGCCGCCGCACTTTGCCCCCGAAATAGCGATAGCACATGCAATAGCCCCACCCGCGCTGCCTCTTTTGGAGCATCGGGTCGGGCGAAAGCGCCATGAACGTACACATCTTGGGTTGCCAAACCGGCCAAAGTCTTGACGAATCCCTGGTCGGAGAGGTGGCACCTCAAGGCCTCTCTGTCAAGGTGGGCGGGTGAATTTTGCGCGCTATTTGTTGGCTTTGCCCCGCCTTCTTCCCCCGCCTCGCCCAGGGCTTGGGCGGCCTGGTCGACCATGGCCACGGCCAGACGCGACAGATCGGCGGACTGGAACTCCACGGCGGCCAGTTCCTCGACCAGACCGAGCAAGAGATCCGGGTGATTGAGCAAGCCGGCCAACAAGGCTTGTTCCCGCCGGCGCCGCAGGTTGACCTTGTAGCTGGCGGCGACGCCATAAGAAGCCGCCCCCGCCCAGTCCCCCTGGCGTCGCCCCGTAGAGGACCTCGTCCCCGGCTGGCCGCCCGATTTGCCGTAAAAGCCGCCGCGGCGCCCTTGGTCACTGAATCCGAACGCTCGATCGCCCCGCGGGAACGACTCGAAGGCCGCCTCGAAGCGCCGCGCCAGCTCCCGCTGATAGTCCTTGCGCAATTCCCCGTCGGGGATGGCCTGCACGGCCTGGCGCAGGGCCTGTCTTAGGGCGGCGCGGCGCTCGGGCGTGTCACTGGGTTTGCCCTCCACCTCCCGCAGCCACAGCAGCTCGACCATGGGCCGGGCTTCGCCAAGCAGATCCCGCATGGCTTGCGGCCCTTGGCTCTGCACCAGGCTGTCCGGGTCCTCGCCGGCGGGCAGCAGGGCGAACTGCAGGCTATGGCCCGGCTTGAGAACGCCCAAGGCCCGGTCCACGGCGCGGAAGGCGGCCTGCCGCCCGGCTCGGTCCCCGTCCAGGCAGAGAATGGGCTCCCGCGCCAGGCGCCACAACTCCTGGATCTGGGCCTCGGTGATGGCCGTGCCCAGGGGCGCGACCGCGCCGGGAAAGCCCGCCTGGCACAGGGCGATCACGTCCATGTAGCCCTCGGCCACGATGATCTCCCGCCGGTTCTGCGCCGCTGCCCGAGCGCCGTCCAGATTGAACAGGACCTGGCCCTTGTGAAAAAGGGGTGTTTCCGGGGAGTTCAGGTACTTGGCGGGCGAATCGCCCATGGCCCGGCCGCCGAAGGCGATCACCCGGCCGCGCCGGTCCCGGATGGGAAAAACAATCCGATTGAAAAAATAGTCCCGCGGCGCGCCCCCATCCTCGGGCTGCTTGATCAGCCCGGCCTCCTGCAGCTGGGCGGGGGTCAGCCCCTGGGCGGAGAGGTCCTGCAGCAGCGCGCCCCGCTTGCCCGGAGCAAAGCCCAGGCCAAAGGCCTGTACCGTCTCGGCGCTCAGGCCCCGGGAGGTCAGGTAGTCCCGGGCGGCCTGCCCCTCGTTGGCAAAAAGGCGGCTCTGAAACCAGCGGGCGGCGGCGGCCACCACCTCGATCAGGCCGGCCCGCCGCTGCTCCCGGGCCTGGGCCTCCGGCGACGCCCGGGGCACCTCCAGTCCCGCCTCGCCGGCCAGGCGCTCCACCGCCTCGGCGAAACTCAATCCCTCGGTTTTTTGCACAAAGGAGATGACATCGCCGTGTTCACCGCAGCCGAAGCAGTGAAAAAAGGACTTGTCGTCACTGACCGTGAAAGAGGGTGTCTTTTCGTTGTGGAAGGGGCAGAGGCCGGTGAATTCCCGCCCCCGGCGCATCAGCTTCACCCGGCGCCCCACCACCCCGGACAGGGTCAATCGCGCCCGCAACTCATCCAAAAAATCACTGGGAAACGCCATAGAGGCCCATCTTCCACGAAAACCCTGAGCCGGATCGGCCCAAGCCCACCAAAACCCACTGCCATGGGCCCGCCAGTATACTGATGTCCTCCAAGCGCGGGAAAAAAATTCTCCCGTCAACCCACTGAATCAGCAAACGCCAGCCCTGTTGCCGGCCAAACGACCATCGATCACAAAAACGCCTGTTCTCAGAATGCAAAAGATCACAAATTCGCTGAAAGAATAATTGCGAACAATTATCATTCGCACTATATTGAGCGATCCAACTCAGATCGAAGGAGCCGCCGCGTGTCGGAACCAGCCATGCTTTGCGATGAGACCACCCTGCCCACCGCCATGGCGGATCTGGAGTCGGCGGAACGTTTCGTGGTGTGGAACTTTCGCCGCTGCGTGCTGGGGATCTGCGAAAACAACACCGAACACTGGACCCACATGTGGCGGGCCTTCGTGGACCGCTTGGGCCTGGAGGACGGCACGGAGGCCCTGACGAGTTTTTTCGCCATCGTGCGCGCCCTGGAAAACTATGGCCGGCACACCATTCACCACCACCAGCCCGACTGCCCCTGCCTGGGTCCGGACGAGTTTCGCATCGTCACCCTGATCGCCGCCTGCCAGGGCCGCCGGCCGCACGAGGCCCGTGCCCTGACCAATGCTTTGGTCCAGCCCGAGGGCACCGCCGATTTGTTCCAGGCGGCCATCCGCTTCGGTCAGTTTCTGACCAGCCGGTCGCTCCTCCTGCCCGATCGCGGCCAGCAGACCCAGATCACCGGTGACTTGGAATCAATGCCCCTGCCCTCCTGCGCCATCCACTGATACCCGCGCCGGCGCTCAAGCGAACCACCACCGCTCCATCGCCTTATGGCCGTCAAATCCCCAGGCCGGGATCAGGGTCGCGGGCATGGCTACCTTGTCTCTGACCGCGGCCACGTGATTGGCAAAGGCCGGAATGACGGCGCCGCCGTCGTCGTGGATGATCTCTTGCAGTTGGAAATAAAGCTGACGCCTCAGATCCTCGTCGGTCTCCGACCGCGCTTTTACCAGTAATTCATTGAAGCGCCCGTGGTCCCAATAGGTCTCGTTCCATGGTGACTTGGCCGCATAGACCGTCGACAGCATCCAATCCGCACTCACATGCCCGCTCCAATAGGAGGTGCGCCAGCTGTTCTCCATCCAGACCTGATGCCAGAAAATCTCGTCCGGCACCTTTGTGACGGTCATGGCAATGCCGGCGCGGGCAGCACTGTCGGCGTAAAGCCGGGCGGCCCGCTCGGCCCCGGCAAAGGCCACGTCGGCACAGGTCAGTTCCAGGTCCAGCCGATTTAACCCGGCCTGGCGCAGGTGCCATCCGGCCTTCTCGGGATCATAGCCGCGCTGCGGAATCCCCTCGGCGAAGTAGCGGTTGCCCGGGCCGATGGGGCTATCATTGCCCAGGGAGCCCTGCCCGCGCAGCACCTCCCGCAGGATCGCCTCCCGATCGATCGCATGTTTCAGCGCGAGGCGCACATGCCGGTTGTCGAAGGGGGCTTTGTCCGTCCGCATGGAGATGGCGAAGTGGCGCATTTCGCTGGTCCTCACAATGCGAATGCCCGGCGTGTTTTCCAGATC
>JANQKX010000074.1 GCA_028280915.1 Kiloniellaceae bacterium | reverse complement strand
CGTCTTGACCGCCGGCTCTTCCTGGCATGCCGCCGGCGGCATTCACGCGTTGAACGCGGATCCCACCATGGCGGCGCTGCAGGCCTATACCATCGATCTTTTGTCCGAGATCGAACAGGAGAGCGGCCAGTCCATCGGTCTGCACATGCCCGGCGGCATCACCGTGGCCTCGGCGCCGGCGCGCTGGGAGTGGCTGCAAGCCGCCTACCGCATTTTCCAGACCATCGGCATTGATGACTGCCATCTGATCAGCCCGGCCGAGATCAAGGAAAAATGCCCGATCATGGACGTCAGCGGCGTGATCGGCGGCCTCTGGGCCGATCGGGAAGGCTATGTGGACACCACGGGCACGGTGCAGGCCTATGCCCGCGCGGCGCGCAACCGGGGCGCCGAGGTCATCGAGCACAACCGGGTGCTGGAGCTGAACCAGCAAGCCGACGGCGGCTGGGAAGTGGTCACCGAAAAGGGCACCGTGATGGCCGAGCACGTGGTCAACGCCGGCGGCCTGTGGGCCAAGCAGGTGGGGCGCATGGTGGGCTTGGACCTACCCGTCTCGCCCCTGGAACACCATTACCTGCTGACCGAGGAAATCCCCGAGGTGGCCGCCCTGGACTTCGAGCTGCCGCTCACCGTGGACCTGGAAGGCTTTACCTACATGCGCCAGGACCAAAAGGGCATGCTGCTGGGCATCTATGAAATCAACCACAAACACTGGATGATGGAAGGCGCCCCTTGGAACTACGGCATCGAGCTCTTGCAGGAAGACATCGACCGTATCGAAGACGAACTGGCACTGGGCTTCAGCCGCTACCCCTGCCTGGAAAACGCGGGCATCAAGAACTGGGTCAACGGCGCCTTTACCTTCTCTCCCGACGGGAATCCCTTGGTGGGCCCGGTGGCGGGCGTGCCCAACTACTGGCTTGCCTGCGGCGTGATGGCCGGCTTCCTGCAAGGGGGCGGCGTGGGCAAGACCCTGGCGGAATGGATGATCCACGGCGAGACCGAGGCGGATTCCTGGTCCATGGACATCGCCCGCTATGGCGACTTCGCCTCCAACCGGGAATACATTCGGCAGACCACCGGGCAGTTCTATTCCCGGCGCTTTGTCATGACCTATCCCAACGAGCAGCTCTGGGCCGGCCGGCCCTTGAAGACCGCGCCCGCCTATGACGCCATGACCGCGGCGGGCGCCCAATGGGGCTGCTCCTGGGGCTTGGAAGTACCGCTTTATTTCGCGCCCCAAGGTTTCGAGGAGGAACCCTCCCTGAAGCGCTCCAACGCCTTTGACATCGTCGGGGCGGAGTGCAAGACCGTGCGCGAGAAGGCGGGCCTCTTGGACATTTCGGGTTTTTCCCGTTACGAGATCAGCGGTCCCAACGCCGAGGCCTGGCTGGACAAACTCATGGCCAGCCGCCTGCCGAGCCCCGGCCGCGCCCGCCTCGCGCCCATGCTGGCGCCGTCGGGCCGCCTGAAGGGAGACCTGACGGTCTTCAATTGGGGCGACGGCACCTGGTGGATCATGGGTTCCTATTACCTGCGCGAATGGCACATGCGCTGGTTCCACGACCATCGCGAAGACGGTGTCACCGTCCGCGACATCTCCGACGCCACGGTCGGTTTCGCCCTGGCCGGGCCCAATTCGCGAAAGGTCCTGGAAAAGGTGACCCACTACGACGTCAGCGCCAAGGCCCTGCCCTTCATGGGCTGCCAGTCCATGGACGTGGGCATGATCCGGGCCAAGGTGGCGCGCATGTCGGTGACCGGGGAGCTGGGCTATGAAATCAACTGCTCGGCGGCGGAACACGCCACCTTGCGCCGGACCCTGCTGGAGGCGGGCGCCGATCTGGGCCTGGGCGAGTGCGGTTTTAACGCCATGCTGAGCCTGCGCCTGGAAAAAAGCTTCGGCATTTGGTCGGCGGAATTCCGTCAGGAATACACCCCGCGCATGACCGCCATGGACCGCTGGATCGACTGGCAAAAGGAAGACTTCATCGGCCGGGAAGCCGCCATGACCGAGCGGGACGGCGACGGGCCGGCTCAGGTCCTGGTCACCATCGAAGTGGACGCGGTGGACGCCGATGCCAGCGGCTACGAGCCCATCTGGCAAGACGGCCGACGGGTCGGCTTCGTGACCTCCGGCGGCTATGGCCATACCACCGGCAAGTCCCTGGCCATGGCCTTGGTGGAGCCCGCCGTCGCCGAGCCGGGCACGGCCCTGGCCGTGCATATCGTGGGCGTGGAGCGGCCGGCAATAGTCATTGATCCCTCGCCCTATGACCCTCAAGGCAAGGCCATGCGGGTTTAGCACAAGCAGCCGCGGGCCGGTGTGGTGACCGAGGGAGCGAGAAGCTATTCAGGTTGCCCGCCGGCCCCGCTGAAAGGGAAAAAACAATGACCGGGGACAAGGCCGCCATCATCCCGATAAAGGACGACGGGTCCAAAGGCCCGGCGCAAAAAGGCAACACCAAGGTTACCCGCGCGGATTGGCTGAACCTGGCCCTGGACATTCTGATTTCCGACGGGGTGGACCACATCAAGATCTTGAGCTTGAGCGAGCGCCTGGGCGTGTCCCGTTCCAGCTTTTATTGGTACTTCAAAAGCCGGGAGGACCTGCTGTCGGCGGTGCTCAAGGTCTGGCGGGAAACCAATACCCAGGCGCTGGTCTCGGCCTGCGAGATGCCGGCCGAGACCATCACCGGGGCCATCTGCAATCTGTTCCGCTGTTTCGTGGACACCAGCCTGTTCGACCCGCAACTGGATTTCGCCGTTAGGGACTGGTCCCGCCGCTCCGGCGCCGTGCGGCGCATCTTGGATCAGGCCGACGGCGCCCGTTTGGCGGCGGTGGCCCAGATGTTCCGGCGCCACGGCTATGACGAAGACGAGGCCGAAATCAGAGCGCGGATCCTCTATTTCACCCAACTGGGCTATTACACCTTCGAGCCCCATGAACCCATCGAGGAGCGCTTGAAGTACGTGCCTGCCTACCTGTTTGGCTTCACCGGGCAAAAGGTGCGGCCCGAAGAGATGGCGGCGCTGAGGGACTATGCCCAAGCCAAGGCCAATCACTGCTGACGACCTGCAACACACGAGCCGGAGGATCGCAACATGACTGAAACCGCGGACGCAATCATCATCGGTACCGGCGTGATCGGCGCCGCCACCGCCTATGAACTGGCCAAGCTGGGCTGGAAAACCATCTCGGTGGACCGCAACACCCAAGCGGGGCACGGCTCCACCTCGGGCTCCTGCGCCATCATCCGCATGCACTATTCCACCTTGGACGGCACCGCTTTCGCCTACGAGGGCTACCACTACTGGCGTGATTGGGCCGACTACCTGGAAGCGCCGGACAGCGCCGCCCTGGCCCAGTTCCGCGAGGTGGGCTGCCTGGTGATGAAGACCGAAGCCAACGGCTATCTGGAAAAGCACATGCGCTATTCCCGGGAGCTGAACTGCCCCTTGGAGGAATGGGACGCGGCGGCCATCGTGGAACGCCTGCCCATCTATGATCTGAAGCGATTTGCCCCGGCCAAGCGCCCGGAAGATCCCGGCTTCGGCGAACCCACGGGCGGGGAACTCAACGGCGCGGTGTTCTGGCCCAACGGCGGCTATGTCACCGACCCGGCCCTGTCAGCGCAAAACCTGGCCGATGCGGCCAAGGCCAAGGGCGGCCAATTCCGCATGGGCGTGGCCGTGACGGAAATCCTGCGGGGTGGCGGCCAGGACGGCGGCCGGGTGAAGGGCGTGCGCCTGTCCAACGGCGAGGCACTCCATGCCCCGGTGGTGATCAACGTGGGCGGCCCCGCCTCGGCCAGGATCAACGAGATGGCCGGGGTAACCGGCGACATGACCATCCAGACCCGCCCCCTGCGCCAGGAAGTGGTCCACGTGCCGGCGCCGGAAGGCTTCGACTTCGAGGCGCAGGGCACCATCATTTCCGACAGCGACATCGGCTGCTACTGCCGGCCGGAGCACGGCAACCACATCCTGGTGGGCTCGGAAGATCCGGCCTGCGATACGCACGTTTGGGTCGAGGACGACACCGACTATGACCGGGATTTCACCGAGCAGTGGCGGGTGCAGGCCATGCGTTATGGCCAGCGGGTGCCCAGCCTGGGCATTCCCTCGCGCATGCGCGGCGTGGTGGATCTTTATGACGCGGCCACCGATTGGATTCCCATCTATGACAAATCCGCCCTGCCCGGCTTTTACATGGCCTGCGGGACCAGCGGCAATCAGTACAAAAACGCCCCCATCGCCGGCAAGATGATGGCCGCTCTGGTGGCCTACTGCGAAGACGGCAAGGATCACGATACCGCGCCCCTGCAGTTCCATCTGCCCTATCTGGACCGGGACATCGACGCGGGCTTTTATTCCCGCAAACGGGAAATCAACGCGGAATCCAGTTTTTCGGTTCTCGGTTGATCAAAAGGGCGGAGGCCCCCAATTAGGCCCCCTCCTCGTCTCCTCCGACGCTCGGATTTACACGGACTGAGCGTGACGGGGCTGGTCGCCGGCGCTTTGAAGGTAGCTGTCAAAGGTGGCGGCGATGACCCGCACGGCCGGGCGGCCCCGCTCGGTCACGCGCAGGCGCGGCCCCTCCCGCTCCAAGAGGCCAACGGCCTCGAACTCGCCGCAGCGGGCGATTTCGCCGTCGAAATGACTGGGGTCGCGACCGTGATGGCGCAGCACCCGGGCCAGGTCCACATCCAGATCGCACATGAGACGCTCGATCACCTCGCGGCGCAGGCGGTCCTCGGCGCTGATCGCCACGCCACGGGCCACGGGCATTTCCCCTGCCCGCACGGCCCGGGCCCAAGCCCCGGTTTCGGTGATGTTCTGGACATAGCCCTGGGGCAG
>JANQKX010000707.1 GCA_028280915.1 Kiloniellaceae bacterium | reverse complement strand
CTTTGCCGGGATCGGACGGCCGGAAAAGTTTTTTGATAGCTTGCGCGCCGCCGGCGCCGAGTTGGCGGGCACCCGGCCCTTCCCGGACCATCACCCTTTCACCGAAAAGGACTTTGCCGAGCTTGCCGCGAAAGCAAAGGCCCTGGGTGCCCCGCTGATCACCACCGAAAAAGACTGGATCCGTCTGACGCCCGAGCAAAAATCCCAAGTGCGGGTATTCCCAATCACGCTATCTTGGCGTAAACCCGAGACCCTTGATCGGCTCTTGAACGACCTTTTCCGGAATGGCTAAAAAAAAGCGGCGCAATCCCCTTTACCTGAAGTATGTGCGCTATCCCCTGGAGGCGGCCGGCCTCTATCTGGCCATCGGTTTGCTGAGTCTGCTGCCCATCGAGACCGCGTCCAACGTGGGCGGCTGGTTGGGCCGTACCATAGGCTATCGCCTGGGCGTGACCCGGCGGGCCAAACGCAATCTGCGCCTGGCTTTCCCGGAAAAATCTGATCAGGAGATCGACCGGATCAGCCGGGACATGTGGGAGAACCTGGGCCGGGTTGCCGCTGAATACGCCTTCCTGCGGCAGATCTGCGATCCCAAAACGGGCCGCGTGGAACTGGTGGGCGTCTATGATTCGCCGATCCTGGACCCGTCGCAATACCCCTGCATCCTGGTGTCCGGCCATCTGGCCAATTGGGAGGTCATGCCCGTGGTGGCCGCCAGCCACGGGGTGCCCATGACCACCATCATCCGCGATCCCAACAATCCCATGGTGCGCGACAAACTGCAGCGCCTGCGCCAGGTCTGGGGCGGCAAGCTCACCTCCAAGGGCACGGTCGGCGCCAAGGAGGCCATGTCCGTGCTGCGCAACGGCGAGGTCTTGGGCATCCTGGTGGATCAAAAGCTCAACGAGGGCCTGCCCATTCCCTTTTTTGGCCACCCCGCCATGACCACACCGGCCGTGGCGCAGTTCTGCCTGCGTTACAAAAGCCGCATCTTGCCCATCCGGCTGGAGCGCACCGGCCCGGCCCGCTTCCGCCTGACCTGCTATCCTGAGGTCAAGCCGCCCAACAGCGGTAAAATGAAGACGGACATCGAGATCATGATGCGCCAGATGAACCAGACCCTGGAGGGCTGGATTCGGGAGCGGCCCGCCGAATGGCTATGGCTCCATCGGCGCTGGCCCGACAAGGTGTATCAGGAGTTGGAATAGCCCGCTAGTTTTGCGCAGCGGCCGGCATAGGCCCCAGCAGGTAAGCCGGGTCGATGCGCACCTCGAACCAGTTGACCCGCCAATCCAGATGGGGACCGGTGGCCCGCCCGGTCCCCCCGAGGGTTCCGATCTGCTGGCCCTGATCAACTTGATCGCCCACCGCCACGTTCACGTCTTTCAGGTGCAAAAAGGCCGATGAGAGGCCGTGGCCGTGGTCCAGGATAATGGTGCCGCCGGTGTAATAGAGATCCTCTTCGGCCAGGGTCACGGTTCCAGCGGCGGGGGCCAGGATGGGCGTGCCTTCCGCCGCGGCAATATCGATGCCGTAATGGGGCCGCTTGGGGATACCGTTCAGCACCCGTTGAGAGCCGTAAACGCCGGTAACGATACCCACCGCCGGCCATTGAAAGCCACTGTCCAAAAAAGGCGCCTCGGGGGTATCGATCTGGCGCACTTGAGCAATCTTGGCGTTCTCCGCCTGGATCCGGGCGTAGACCTCTTCCGGCGGCGTCACCTTCTTGCTGGGCAGGCCGTCGATCCGCTGGACCTGATAGGTCCTGAGCGCGATCTCAAGATTTTGGGAATGGGTGCCGCCGTCCGGGCCGGTGACTTCCAAGCGGGCCGCCGGCGCCGCGTCCCGTCCGAAGCCGATGATAAAACGGCCTTGCCCGTCGACCCGTACCGGGCGACCATCCAACGTGACCGCACTGCCGGGCGCCGTTTGCCCTTGCAGCAAGCCGCCCTGTTCCTGCTTGCCCTCAAGGCGCAATTCCCCAGCGGCCGTCGCGGGCAGCCATAAGCAACACAAAAGCCCTGCGAGCATCAGGCGACATCTCATAAAAGAGTTCCTTGCGGGTCTGTTTTCGAAGTTGGCTTTTCTTTGTTTTTTTTCGCGCCGCGCGCTTTGGCCGTGGTCGTCCCATCGACGGTCACCGCCACCTGCCCATCGGCGAACTCCACCTGCAGGGCATCGCCCCGGTCCACGGCAGCGGCCTTGGTCACCAGGCCATCGCCCCGGTGCACCACCGCGAAGCCGCGCTCCAAGACCTTGCGGTAGGAGAGGGATTCCAGGACCCGGTCCAGGGCCTGCAGGGCCTGGCCTGATTCCATCAGGATTCGTTGCGCCGAGGCACTGAGCCGGCGCGGCGCGTCCAAACGGTCGAACAGGACCTGGGGCCGCTCCAAAATGCGGGCGCCCAGGCCGGGCCAGCGTGCGTCCACCGCCGCCAAGCGCTCACGGCACAAGCTCAGCTGCTGACGCGGATGGGGCAAGCTGGCGGCCAACTGGCCCAATTCCGTACGCCCCGCCTGCAGGCGGTTGCCCATGGCCAGGCTGAGGCGCTCGCCGCGCTCGTCCAGGCGCTGGGCCATATCCTCCACCAGGCGGCGCGGATCGGGCAGGCCCCGGGCATAGCCCTCCAACAGGGTGCGCCGCTCGTCCAGCAGACGCCCCATGCCGGTCAAAAGGCGCCGGTCCAGCTCACTTACCTGCCCCAAGAGTTCCCGGCGCAGGGGCACGGCGATCTCCGCCGCCGCCGTCGGAGTCGGCGCCCGCCGGTCGGAGGCATGGTCGATCAAGGTGGTGTCGGTCTCGTGCCCCACCGCCGAGATCAGGGGAATCCGGCTGGCCGCCGCCGCGCGCACCACCACTTCTTCGTTGAAGGCCCAGAGGTCTTCCAGGGAGCCGCCGCCCCGGGCCACGATCAAGAGGTCCGGACGTGGCACGGTCCCGTCCGGAGCCAAGGCGTTAAAACCGGCAATAGCGTCGGCCACCTGTTGGGCCGCGCCGTCGCCCTGAACCAGAACCGGCCAGACCAGAACCCGGCGGGGAAAGCGGTCGGCCAGGCGATGCAAAATGTCCCGGATCACCGCCCCGGTGGGCGAGGTCACCACGCCGATCACCTCCGGCAGGAAAGGCAGCGCCTGTTTGCGCTCCTCGGCGAAAAGCCCTTCGGCCGCCAGCTTTTTGCGCCGCTCCTCCAGCAGCTTGAGCAGGGCGCCCTCGCCGGCCAGTTCCATGGACTCGATCACGATCTGGTACTTGGAGCGGCCGGGGTAGCTGGTGATGCGCCCGGTGGCCACCACCTCCATGCCGTCTTCCGGCCGCAGCCCCAGGCGACCGGCCACCCCTTTCCAGCACACTCCGTCCAGGACCGCCTTGTCGTCCTTCAAGGCCATGTAAAGATGACCGGAGGCCGCCCGTTTAAAGCCGGAGATCTCGCCGCGGACGCGGACCCGGTCAAAACTGGACTCCAGGGTGCGTTTGACCGCAAAAGAGATCTCCGATACGGAAAACTCCGTCAGATTGCTGCCGCTTTGGGCGGCGGAGGAAGAGATGCCGTGCGACTCGCTCATGAACTGACTATCTTATGCTAACTTTCCGGCCGGCGGGAGATCTGCCATAAGCCAAGGGGCAAAAAAGATAAAGGACAATTGCTGATGAAAATTCTAGTGGTCGGCGGCGGCGCCCGGGAACACGCCCTCTGCTGGGCGATCGGCGCGTCGCCGCTCTGCGACGAACTCTACTGCGCCCCGGGAAACGCGGGCATTGCCGAGGCCGCCACCTGCGTGCCCATCGGCGCCGAAGACATCAACGGCTTGGTGGCCTTTGCCGCCCGCGAGGCCGTGGACTTCGTGGTGGTCGGCCCGGAAGCGCCCTTGGTGGCCGGGCTGGTGGACCGGCTTTCGGAAAAGGGCATCAAGGCCTTTGGCCCCAGCGCCGCCGCGGCGGCCTTGGAAGGCTCCAAGGGCTTCATGAAGGACCTCTGCGCCAAATACAACATTCCCACCGCCGCCTATGGCCGTTTCACCGATCCGACCGCGGCGAAGGCCTTTGTCGACGAAAAAGGGGCGCCCATCGTGATCAAGGCCGACGGCCTGGCGGCCGGCAAGGGGGTCACCGTGGCCATGACCCGGGAAGAGGCCATGGGCGCCATCGACGCCGCCATGAGCGACAAAATCTTCGGCAGCGCCGGCGCCGAACTGGTGATTGAGGAGTTCCTTGCCGGCGAAGAGGCGAGCTTTTTTGCCCTCGTGGATGGGGAAACCGCCCTGCCCCTGGCGTCGTCTCAAGATCATAAGCGCGCGTTTGACGGCGACGAAGGCCCCAATACGGGTGGCATGGGCGCCTATTCCCCCGCGCCGGTGGTCACCGAAGCGCTCGCCCAGGAAATCATGGAAACCATTATCACCCCCACGGTTCAAGCCTTGAAGGCCGAAGGCTGCCCCTATCAGGGACTGCTCTTCGCCGGGCTGATGATCGGCCCCGACGGCCGGCCCCGGGTGGTCGAATTCAACGTGCGCTTCGGCGACCCGGAATGCCAGGCCGTGCTCATGCGTTTGAAATCCGACCTGCTGCCGGCCTTGATCGCGACCGCGGACGGCCAGTTGAGAAACATCACCCTGCGCTGGTACGATGATGCCGCCATTTCAGTGGTCATGGCCACCAAGGGCTATCCGGGCAGTTACGAAAAGGGCAGCGCGATTGGCGGATTGGCGGAAGCGACAGGCGACGACCCGGATACCCAAATCTTCCACGCCGGCACCAAGGCCGGGCCCGACGGAGAAACCCTGGCCAACGGTGGCCGGGTGCTGTCGGTGACCGCCATGGCGCCGTCCCTCAAGGAAGCGCAACAGCGCGCCTATGCCGCGGTGGATCGCATCGATTGGCCCGAGGGATTTTGCCGCCGGGACATCGGCTGGCGCGCGCTCGAGACCCAGCGCTAAGTTTCTGTGTCCTCGGCGATCATCTCGGCGATGTAAACCGGCAGGGCGAAGGCGGCCAGGTGCACCTCCGGGGTGTAGTAGCGGGTCTTGATGCCCGAGGCCGCAAAGCGGTCGGACAAGGTCTCCATCGGCGGCCGGCGCAGTTCCGGGTCGTCCGAGGCCCAGCCGAAGGCCATGGGTCCGCCCACGTAACTGGGTACGGTCGCCAGATAGCAGGTCACGTCGGCAAAGAGCCGGCGCATGAAGCGCAGGCTGTTGCTCAGCTCATCGGATTGCAAAAAGGGCACGCCGTTTTGCGTCACCAAAACGCCGCCCTGGGCCAGGCAGCCCTTGCAGGAGGCATAGAAACCCTGAGTGAACAGCACCTCGCCGGGGCCGATGGGATCGGTGGAATCAATGATGATCAGGTCGAAGCGCTCTTTTGTACCAGCGACAAAGTCCACCCCGTCGGCGATCACCAGGTTGAGCCGGGGATCTTCGAAGGCATCGCCGCAGATGCCGCGCAGATGTTCCTTGGCGAACTCGGTGACCGCGGCATCGATTTCCACCATGGTCACCTGCTCCACGGAGCTGTGCTTGAGCACCTCTTCCAGCATACCGCCGTCACCACCGCCCACGATCAGCACCCTGCGCACGGCGCCGTGGCCCAAGATCGGCAGGTGGGCCAGCATCTCGTGGTAGATGAACTCGTCCCCTTCGGCGGTCTGGATTACATTGTCCAGCGCCAGCATGCGGCCGAAGGTGGGGTTTTCGAACAATACCAGGTGCTGGTGCTCGGACTCATTGTCATAGAGCACCTTTTCAGCCAGATACCGGGAACAGAAGTCGCCGTGCAGCGCCTCCTCGATCCAGCGGCTCATAACCCGCGCCCGCGCCGGTGTTCACCCACGTCGATGCGCGACGGCTTGAAACGGGCCTCCAGCACCTCAACGGCCTTATGGGGCTCGGCCGCGCCGCACATGAAAACGTCGAGCGCGGCATAGCCGTTTTCCGGCCAGCTGTGGATGGAGATATGGGATTCGGCCAAGACCGCCACGCCTGAGATCCCGTCGTTGGGCGTGAAATGGTGCAAGTGGATATGCAGCAAGGTGGCGCCGGCGGCTTCAACGCATTCCCGCAGGGTATCTTCCACATAGTCCAGATCGTCCAGGCCCTTGGCCTCCCACAGATCCACGATCAAGTGGGTGCCGGCAAAGCGCTCTCCATCCTTTTCGATGAAGAAATCCTTGCGGCCGTCCTGATTCTCCCAAAGGTTTTCAGCGGACGGGCCCGGCTTGACCGCCGCGGCCTCGGTGACTTGATCTTCCTGATGGGAGGCGCTTGGCTCAACATCCAAGTCGATCCCCGATTGGAAGAGGGCGTGTAGCTTTGACATCGTTCCTCCAGCGCAACCAGCAGATGACCCAGACAAAAGACAAGGCCCACGGCAAAGTTATGTCACCGCCATGGGCCCTGGCATCAATTCTGGAAGCCGCTATATGGCAGAAAACGCGCCAAGAATCAAGAGGGATGTTGCGGTGCAACATCAATTTTTTCAATTTTAAGCAAAAAAGGGATCGCGGCTTAGCCACAATTGTCGCGGACTGAAGGCCGAAATCTTGACCGGTTCAGGACAGCGCTTGCGCCAGGGCCTGACGCAATTCTTCCAAGGTCACATGGGTCTTGGTCGCGCCCTCGGCATGGATAAAAGACAGGACCTGCTGGCCCCTGGGGTCAAAAACATAAACGGTGGGGATGCGCGACACGTCGTTGAAGAGGGATTTCACCGCCTCCCCATCGCTCACCACCCGAAAAGGTGGCGCGTGACGCTGCAGAAACCCGGCCAGACGAGTCCCGTCCGGATCCGATCCATAGGAGGTCTCGAAGATGTTCACCGCGACGATGGTGATCGACTCCCCGTATTGGGCCTTCAGCTCGCGAAGATGCGCGAATTCGGCATGGCAGGGCGGGCACCAGGAGGCAAAAAAGGTGACGATCACGGGTTTTTCGGACAGATCCTCATCAGCCAAAACCGGGCCTTCGATCACGGGCAAGGCCGTCAGCGCCGCCCGCCGTTCCCCATCCAAGGTGAACGCCTGATCCGCCACGGCCGGCTGGACCGCCAGCCCCAAAAGGAGGAGCGCCCAGAGCCGCATCGACCATGCGCGAAAAGCCATCAGTCCTTCCCTTCAAGCATGTCCAGCTTGAGTTCAAGCTTGGCGCCCAACCAGATCGCCCGATCCCGATGATCTTGTAAGTGCTCGCCGGTTTCCGGATGGATAAAGACCACCAGGTTGCCCCGGTTCAGGGCCAGCCACGGCACCACCTTGTCAAATTCCGAAGGGGCAAAGGCTACCTGGTAGCTACAGCAGGGGTGCGGGCCCACCGG
>JANQKX010000704.1 GCA_028280915.1 Kiloniellaceae bacterium | reverse complement strand
GAAATTGCATGGCCATTAGGTAGTCTTAATATGGCCCCCGCGCAAGCGCGCGATACGGCCTCTCTGTAAGCGCCCGATACGGGCTCTTCGCGAGCGTGCGATAGGGCCTCAGCCCAAGCGCGGCATCGGACCCAGGGAAAAGCCGGAGTCGCCCGTGGACAATGGAAATCCGGCGCGGCCTTTCACGGTCGCCCCGGCCGCGACGCCGGCGCCAAGACACTCTTTTTTATGCTTTTTTCCGAACGGCGTGAATTCACAATAGAATGACTTGCAATCACCCGATTTCCGCCCAATTATCGAAGTAATTCGAGACCCTAAGTTATTTGGTAATAATGCCAAAATAATCTCGCCGTCGAAAACTGTATGAGGACGGAGACTTCTGCGCGGGTTTACTTTTCGTTTAGGCGCGCGATTTAAATCTTCCATGTTCTCGTCTCCTTTGGGGATTTTACATCTGTTATGAAAAATCTGAGCAATGGCGCTGTCCTGTTGGCGGCCGTGGCCTTTTTATCTCTGGCAGCCTGCAGCAGCGGAAGCCAAACACCCGCCGGGAAAACGACGGGCAGCGGGCTGGGGCTGGAAGTGCCGCCCGCCAGCCTGGACGACACGCCCGCGCCGGCGCCCGAGGCGGTGATCGTCGAGGAATCCGTGACGCCCGGCGGCGAAGTCACCGTCGAGGTGGAAGAGGAGGTCGCCCGTTCACCCGTGCGCGGGCCGGATGGCGGCCTTTGGAAAAAGGAAGGGGCGAGCCAAACCCAGCACCAGGCCGATATCGAGGCCTGCTTTGATTATGCCTGGGCCCAGACCCGGCATGACGCCCGCATCAGCGACGACAGCGCCGCCGCCCGGGGCAACTTGGCCTCCACCTCCAGCAGCCTCAACAACGCGCGGCGCCGGGCCGACCTTGAGGGCCAGAAACGGCGTCTGCAACCGCTCATGGAAGACTGCATGACCGGCCGGGGCTACCTGCGCATTTGATCCTTGCCATTTGAGTTCCACGGCGTCCTTTGCTATTTGAGAGCTCTCGTCCCAGGGTCTCTTTCCTGATGGACGGTGGTTTTGGGCGCTCATCGCGGGGCAAGGGGCTTTTTATGACGGCCGGGGATGTTTCATGACGGCCAGGGGTGTTTCATGACAGAACGTGTGGTTACGGCGTGCTTGCTGATCATCGGCAACGAGATCCTGTCCGGCCGGACGCAGGATAAAAACCTCGCCTATCTGGCGAGCCGGCTGAACGAGTGGGGCATCCGCCTCACCGAAGCGCGGGTCATCCCCGATGTGGCCGATACCATCGTTTCGACTTTGAACGAGGTGCGCGGGAACTTCGATTACGTTTTCACCACCGGGGGCATCGGCCCGACCCATGACGACATCACCTCCGAATGCGTGGCCCGGGCCTTTGGTCTGCCCCACGGCGAGCATCCCGAGGCGCGGGCGATCATGGAGGCCTATTACCCGCCGGGCCAGCTCAACGAGGCCCGCTTGCGCATGACCAAAACGCCTGAAGGGGCGCAACTGATCGAAAACCCCATCAGCAAGGCGCCGGGCTTTCAGGTGGAAAACGTGTTTGTGCTCGCCGGGGTGCCGGCGGTGATGCAGGTCATGGTGGACGGCCTGAAAAACCGCCTGCACGGCGGCGCGCCGGTTAAATCAAGAAGCGTGAAAGTGGCCTTGCCGGAAGGCAAGGTGGCGGCCGGCTTGGGCGCCTTGCAAGAGCAATACCCCTCGGTCGAGATCGGCAGCTATCCCTATCACGACCAAACCGGCTATGGCACCCGCTTGGTGCTGCGCGGGGTGGATGAAGACGTCTTGGCCACCGTGGCGGCGCAATTGGACGCGCTGATCATGGCGCTCGGCGCCAGCGGCGAATGGGACACACCACCCTGATGGAGGCGGGCCGCCCACTGGTATAGGACCCGGGGCATAAGACCCAGGACATAAGAAAAGAGCGGGTGATGGCTGAAGCATTGAACCTGACGCCCTTGGCCTTTTTCGCCTGTTTAATCGCCTACGTGCTGGGGGTGGGCGAGCCGGTGGGGTACAAGCGATTCTTGCGCCTGGCCGGCCTGGTGGGGCTGGATCTCTGCCTCATGTTTTGGGGGCTTGCCTTCTTGCAGCGCCCGGGCGGCACGGCTATGGCGGCCGGGGGGCACTGGACCGCGCCGCTGGATGACTTTTTCCTTACCGCCGGCCTGCAATCCGCGCTCGGCACCACGGCGGCCGGCTTCGTCTGCTTCGGCCTGAGCTTCGTGCCGTTTTTTATCCTGGTGCGCGATATCAACAAAAAGTAATAACCGCTTCGGCTAAAACGCTTTTGCCAACTGAGTCAGCAAAGCTGTTAGCCCGTGGGCGGGCCGAAGATGTGGTGCAGGTCGTTTTGGTAGTGGTCCCAGTTGTCCTTGCATTCCTTGAAACCGCTGGCCCAGCCATAGCGGTAGTCGCCGGGCTCGGTCGGCTCCACCGGGTCCTTGCGTTCGTAAAAGGGGCTGCCGGCATAGGCGTAACCCGCGTCGCAACCATCTAGGAAACCGACCTGAAACTCTTGCGACCCGGCGGGCACGGCGAAGGAGGGCGGGCCGCAGGCTGCCGTCAATCCCAAGGGCAGTAAGGCGAGCCATAGTCTCATCCGCATGGTTACTTTTCTCCTCATCGAACCGGGTCTCCACATGAAACCGGGCCCCTCGGTCCGGCCGGAACCTTAAACAAAGTAAAAGTACAAGCGGCGGCTTAGCAAAGCCCTAACTCTATGCAAAGCCTTAACCGCAGGACAAAGTCTTAACCGCGGGGCAAAGCCCTAACCGCCGCCGGCCATCATCACCGGCATTAACCCAAGAATGCCAAACAATATCAAATATGACGCCACAATGTAGTTCAACAATCGGGGCATGATAAAGATCAGCACACCCGCGATGATCGACAAGATGGGCATGAGCATCAAATGATCCATCGGGTTCCTCCTGGACGGCGCCGCCTAGACAAGAAGGGTCGGCGCGGCAAAATCCGCCGCGGCCATCCTGTCGGCGCCAGGCTCATCAAGGGGAAATTTCCTTAACAAATGATTAACCGAATCCCATGCAAAGTAGGATTCGGCAAAAGGAACGCTGGCGTCGGGGAAGCGGTGGCCTTTTGTGACGGGATAGCGGCGGAGCAGAGCGGTGGAGAAGACGCTTCGATGGATGATGGAGGTCGTGTGGCCCCGGCTTCGGCTCGGGCTGGGGTTCGTGCTGCGGCGTGGTGGCCGCTCATGCTGCTGATCCTGCGCTGGTGTGGGGCTCAGGCGTGGCGCGGACTGTCGTGGTGGCTGGCGCGCCTAAAGGATTGGTCGGCGGCCCACCCCCGGGAGGCGCGGATCACCGGCAGTGTGTTTTGCGCCGTCATGTTGGGCTTTGTCCTGCTGCGTCCCGATAGCCTGCGCGACGTGGATCTGATGGAAGAGTTGGAGTGCTTGGCGCTCAACATCTATCACGAGGCCCGGGGCGAGCCGGAGGTGGGGCAGGTGGCGGTGGGGCAGGTGGTGCTGAACCGGGTGGCCCACGAGCGCTTCCCCAGCAGCATTTGCGGCGTGGTCAAGCAGGGCGGCGAAGACAGCTTGCATCGCTGCCAGTTTTCCTGGTGGTGCGATGGCAACAGCGATCAGCCCCACGAGACCATGGCCTGGGCAGCCAGCCAAGACCTGGCGAAAAAGGTGCTGGCCGGGGAGTACCCGGACCCCACCGAGGGGGCCATGTGGTATCATGCCGACTATGTGGCGCCGGACTGGCGCGGCGATTTCGACGAGGGGCCGAAGATCGGCCGCCATATATTTTATCGCGTGAAGAACTGATACGGCTCTAGGGAATCCGGCGCGCCGGGCCTATTCCAGATGGGGGCAGGGCCAGCTTTCCGGTTGGGTCAAGCCCGCGGGCAGCTTGGTCTCGGCGTTGCCGCAGGAGATATCCAGCTGGTATTGGCTGAGCCCCGTGCTCTGGGAGAGATCCGTAGCCTCCCAGCGGGTCAGGTAGGTGTAGGCATTGGAAAAGTCCGTGGCGGTGAGGGTGGCGCCGCGAAGATCGGCCCGGGCGATGTTGGCGAATTCGAAGGTGACGTCCGTCAGATTGCTTTTGCGGAAGTCCGTGCGGCCCATTTCCGATTTCGAGAGATCCGCATCGCTTAGGTTGGCTTCCTGCAGATTGGCCCGGGGCAAATCGGACTTGGAGAGGTCGGTCCCGCTCAAATCGGCGCCGAAAAAGTCGCCCCGCGGGCCCTCGACCTTGGTCATGTCGCTGTTGGAGAGGTTGGCGTGGTGCAGACGGGCGCGATCGAAGCTGGCGCCGGCCATCATGGCGCCGGAGAGGTTCACCTTGGACAGATCGGAGGCGTTGA